>JAZRWV010000202.1:0-10826 GCA_045599925.1 Myxococcota bacterium | reverse complement strand
TGGTGAATGCTATAACTCTGATCAGGAAAGTTCCTGTAATTTCGAATCAATGTGTACTACTGATCATTCATCGATTAAGAAGTGTGTCGATGGAAAAATCGTGTTTGACCCCTGCGATGTGAAGAAATATTGCGATGACACTGAAGATACGCCCAAATGTGTGTCGGCAATGATTTCCGAAGATCTTGGCCTTTGTGATGAAGAACATTTTGTCAGCGCATGTAAATCAGATCGAGAGGCTTACACATGTGATGCCGGCTCTCTTAAAGTTACACACTGCAATAAGAATGAGACCTGTGTGAGCGGTATTTGTCGTACGACGGCGAATAAGAAAATCGGTGATACCTGCAATCCAGAGTATTTTGATGATACTTGTATTAACAATACGCCAGTGACCTGCAACAACAGCAGTAAACGCATTACGATTATTGAAAATGAAGAAAATTGCACTAAAAGCAATAGTGTCTGTGGTGCAGTTGAAAGCGAGGGGGTTCAGCTGTTTTCCTGCTTTGAACCATGTTTTGAAAAGGGCTCCAGTATCGATCGTTGTATAGGAACATCGGGAGATGTATATCAGACGACCTTGACATGTGTTGAACTCGGCAATGGTTTGTTAGGCTATGATCATGTCTCAGCGAGTTATCAGACTTGTGATAGGGGCTGCAGAAACGGAAAATGTGTCGACTACACAGACGGTGTCGATGATGTCGGTCAGGCTTGTGAAATGGGTAAATATGAAGGTTTCTGCAAAGATAATTCAACTGCTGTTGCATGTGACAGTGATGGTGAAAATAACGAAATCGTTCAGGTCGAGATTTGTGATTACAATGAAATCTGTATGACCTACCGTGCATACTCAACGGATGAAAAAGACACAGCCGCCTGTGTACGTCAGTGCAATTCCGGGGACGGAAAAATACATGTCTGTTCACCTTACTTCAATCTGGACTATTCCAAGGAATACGAATGCAGGGTTCAGGATGGCAAGTATGGTTATGTTCCGACTGGTGAATCTGAAATATGTTCAAACGGCTGTGCTGCTGACGGTACTTGTGTAAAATAATCAAAACTTAGTATAAAAGTGGTGTACGATGTCTGGAGTGGCAATTTACAAAGGCATCGTGCGCGCTTAAATAATAAAGCCGCTGTTATGTCTGATGAAATATGGTCGATATCTCTGACGCACGAAGGGCTTGGTGTTTGTGCACTGGGGATGGATATGGCTCGCCGGGATTATTCGGTGCAATGGCCATTGAAGGCTCAGTTTGGTGTGCGAACCGTTGATAGTGCAGCTGTTTTGCGGCTTGTGGCGCATGCGTTGTCTGAGCTGTTAAAAGACCATGAACCGCCATTGGCGATAGCGGTTGTTTCGCCGAATGCCGAAACGGCTTGTTTTGTCGATGATAAAGATGTTCCGGTTTCACCGGTTTTTCTTGAAGAACTTTTGACGATTCCCAAGTCAGCTATTCCGGAGCGGTTTTCTGAATTGAATGAAACGTCACAGGCTTTCAGAAACTCGGTGATACGTCGAATTCAGCAGATGCAGCCCACTTTTGGGATGAATGGGGCTTTTGGAGTGTGGTCGCTGGGAATGCTGGTTATGCATGGCATGACCGGGCATGCCATGAGTGCGTGTATTCCTCGCGGAATGGTTGATAACATCGGCGAATATGATGAGGAATCGAAAGCACTGATTTATCAGGCCATGGGGATAAATGTGCAGAATACTGGGGAAAGAATTCGTCCAGGGCATGTGGCTGCGCGCATATCCCCCATGCTCGTTTCCAGATTGGCTTCAAACGATCTGCCTGAACTTGAAAAACTCGCTGGAATTCCGGTTTTCGATATGGGGTGCTGGGATGGTGCATTTGCATATGCCGTAGCGGCTAATCCTTTGTCCTGTGCTGTTTATGCCGGATGGGATATGCGTGCTCTCTGGACGGCTGGAGTTTCGGCTCTTTCTGCTTACGAAATTCAAATTATTTCAAGAGATGAAACCAGAGAGACTGACGAAACTCCGCAGGAAAAGACTGTCGATGAATGGACGAGACTGTTTCAGGAACGTATTGAGGTTGAAAAGTCTCCCGGACCGGGAAAAAATCTTCAGACTTATGGATGGATGCTGCCTCCGATGGATTCTGCTATTATCAAGAATTCACTGGAAAAACTCATAAATGCTGAATCTGGGCGAATTCCAATGAAAACAATGAGTTGTGTTCCCCTGGGAAGTTGCGGACTTCATTTGCATTACTGCAAAACTGGATGGCGCATGATGGGACTGACTGCGGCTCATGGAACGATCCATTTGGCCAGAGCTTTGTTTGAGGGTATGATATATGAGGTTCGAACTTGGTTGGAAATTGCCAATCCGGAGGGGACTAACCCTCTGAAAGTATGTATTGGCAGGCCATGGCCAGCAGAATGTGCGCAATGGGCGGCTGATATCCTGAGAGAAAAGGTTTTTTATCTCGAAGAGTCTGTAGAATTGTTGTCAGCTTTTGGAGCATCACTTTCACTTTTGCGTTCGTTGAATGTTGACAATCTGCCATCACCACATCTTCGTGCGGAGGTGATTGAACCTGACGAACGTTCTGTGTGTTACCAACCGCATTATGAGATTCATCGGTATCTTAGGGAGAATGGATAATGGAATTTTCAACATTTGTGCTGACAGAAAGATATGAAAGGGCTTTTTGTTTTGCGAGTGAGCTTCATCGCCAGCAAAAAAGAAAGAATATTCCATGTCCATTTATGGCGCATTTGCTGTCTGTTTCAGCACTGGTATGTGAAAACATCGGTTTCGTGTGTAAAGAAGCAGAAGAAGCAGAATCATATGTGATGACAGCGGTTTTGCACGATACGATAGAAGATCAGGGGGGGCAAAAGACGTACGATCGTCTTGTAGAAACGTTTGGTCGTCAGATCGCAGACAATGTGTTGATGCTGTCAGATTCGATGCCGAATGACGCAGCTCAAAAGCCGCCAAAGGCGGAGCGAAATGCCTTTTATTTGAAGAAAATCAGTCAGGCTCCAGCAGGGATTGTGTTGATTTCATGCTGTGATAAGATTCACAACCTGAGAACGATGTGTGCAGATGCACTTGCTTCGTCAAATCTGGATGAGTTTTGGGGAGCATTTTCGCAGAAGCCGAAACCTACGGTTGAGAATTATCGAAAACTTCGCAATATGTATGCGGAACACCTTCCGATTCCGCGACTGATTGCAATCTATGATGAGGTTCTTTTGACGGTGGAACGACTTGCGGAAAACTATTGAGAATCAGCAATATGCGATTGAATTCGCGGGGGTGCATGTAATGTCGGATTGAATGAGATTGATTTCATTGTTCGGCGTTCGTTGCGCGTTATTTTTTAAGAAACGAGAAAGTATGGCAATACACGTTAATTATAATAATTCATCGCTCGCACAGCGCATGATCGCTGTGGGTGGTTGTTTGTTTGGTGGCGCAATCGTTCTGGTACTGGGATTATGCGGTGCATTTGGCGATTATGAGACACTTCCCCTGTATGGATTTAATATCTGGACGGTGCCATTTTATGCACTCGTTGTTGCATGTGGTTTTTTGATTCTGTTCAGGTTTAAGTATGCGGTCATCATTGCGTTGTCAGCAATGGTGATTGAATTTGTGATTTACATCTGTGATCAGTTAAGTACGACGCCGGAAGTTGGCTTTATTATTTTGCTGAAAGTTGCGGTGTTGGTGTGTTGTCTTCAGCTTGGTGCGGTGATTGTGTCGTTTTCAGAAGACGATGAAGATGAAGAGGAAGCGCCAGCACCTCGACATCATGTTGGGCCATTGCCTCCGCAGGGGCGTCAGATGCCGCGGCCTGTTGCAGGAAAGCAGCCGCCTGTTGCCAGAAATCAGGCACCGGTCGGGCGCAATCAGCCTCCGAGACCGCGAAGATAATGTGCAATTCAATGAGCAATGTGCAATGATACGCCGTTGCTTTGCAACGGCGATTAAAGATTTATGCAGCTATAATTGCAAATTGCTAATCGCATTTCCCTCCTTTCTTTCCGCGCCAAATGCGTGGGCGAGCAATTCTGGTTTGTATTCATGCAAAACATTGAGGTTGTAGCAGCTCTTATCATCAAAAAAGGCCGATTTTTTGCGGCGCAGCGTAGTCCGAAGCAGTCATTTTCGGGATGCTGGGAATTTCCAGGTGGAAAAGTCGAAGCAAACGAAACGCATCGCGAAGCATTGGCCCGTGAATTGTTCGAAGAACTGGGGGTTCGTTCTCATCCCGCAGAATTTATCGAAACGCGTGAAACATTGACACCGGAGCGGGAAATTCATGTCCATTTGTATCGGACATTACTGGAAAGTGAGGAATTTCGCGATACAGAGCATAGTCAGACTGGCTGGTTCACAATGGAAGAAGCCAGACAGATGACATGGACGCAGGCGGATGCTGCATTCCTGAATGATGTTGAGCGTGAGATCGAATCCAATCGTGGGGTGTTTACGGCGACGCCGGAAATGCTCGACGAGTTGCCGGCAAGGGCCTCCGGGCCTCATATTTTCAGAGCCATACAAAGGCCGTGGGATGCCGAAAAGAATCCCCATTATTCGATTGGACATAAGTGCAAGAAACTGCTCGAAACGCGTTTCAACTGTGCATCATTGAAAATTGCAGATACGATACATGCCGAAGATGGCACCACGCGAATTATTTATGAGCTTTCGGATGGGGCGCGCATTGAAACGGTGCATATGCCGAGAGATGTGAAATCACCGCGCGTGACTTTATGTATTTCGTCGCAGGTCGGATGTGCGATGAATTGCGCATTCTGTGCGACGGCAACACTTGGTCTGCGACGAAATCTGACTGCCGATGAGATTGTGCAGCAGGTGGTCATTGCGATAGACAAATTTGGTCCCCATAAATGTCATGCTGTGAATATTGTGTTTATGGGGATGGGTGAAGCCCTGATGAATGTCGACAATGTGATCAAAGCGATTGATATTCTGACGAACGAACACGGACTGAATATTCCGCCGGTTCGCATGACGCTTTCGACATCTGGGGTATTATCCGAATTGCCGAAGCTCAGAGCTGCGAAGAATCGGCCGAATCTTGCGATCAGCATCAATGCGACGACGAATGAGGTGCGATCGCAGATCATGCCTGTAAATCGCAGATTTCCATTGGAAGAAATAAGAAAGGTGTTGCTGGAATGGCCGTATCGTTCGCATGAAAAGATTCTGCTCGAATACGTATTGCTTCAGGGGATAAACGATTCAGCAGACGATGCGCGGCGTCTGGCGGAATTTGCGAAGGACCTGCCGCATAATATTAATATTATTCCATATAATGAGACGCCGAGGGACAGGTTTCATGCGCCGACGAGTGAATCGGTACAGATGTTTATCAAGCAGCTGCAGGATTTGGGATGTCTTGTGACACTTCGCGTAGCCCGTGGTGTTCAGGTTGGCGGGGCCTGCGGGCAGCTGCTTGCGAAGCGATCTGGTTTGATCTGCAACGAGGATTGAGAAAATTAAGATCATGGTGGTCTTGAAAAGGTCAATTTGAGATGTCAAAATGGGAGGTGCGGCGTATTGGCATTTTGCCAATAGCCGCGCGGCGCAAGCGTATGGCGTCATGCAGTGACGCCAAAGCTGAAGCCCCAACCCAAAGAGACCCTTTGAAGCGAGTGAACAAGCGTGTTATACTGCGATGTCTTTCATAAGCAGTGAGAAGAAAAAATGGCGAATGACAGTGCAAAACCTGGGATAAAGATAATCGCAAAGAACAAGCGTGCATTTTTTGACTATTCGGTTGAAGAGCGGTTTGAAGCGGGAATTTCGCTTCAGGGCAGTGAAGTGAAGAGCATACGTGCGGGGCATGTTTCATTGGGCGAATCGTATGCGAAGTTTTCGGAAACGGGGCCGCTCGAGCTTTATCTTCTGAGTGCGCATATTGCGGAATATCCTTGGGCGAACCGCAACAATCACGAGCCGCTTCGCCCGCGTAAGCTGCTGATGCACAAACGCGAATTGTCGAAGTTGTCGCAGGTCATTGTGAGACAGGGGCTGACGCTGATACCGTTGAGCATGTATTTTAAGTGTGGCCGCATCAAGATTGAACTTGGCCTTTGCCGCGGCAAGAAGAATTACGACAAACGTGAAGCGTTAAAGACGAGGACGGCACAACGCGATGTGGAACGAGGAGAATAATCATCGAGGGGTCGCGACGCCCATCGAACTGGAAGGTGACACAGTATTTGTGCCGGCTGAACAGGACGAGGACATAGAGCGCGAGATATTAGAGAGGCGACTGGCGCATGGACGCGTGCGTTGGTTTAAGCGGTCATTGGGGTATGGATTTTTGCGCGAAGATGGAGATAACAAGGAAATCTTTGTGCATCAAAGTTCGATTCAGGTGCCAGGAGTAAAGACCTTGAGAAGTGGCCAGCGCGTGTTGTTTGAACGATGCACGCTTGAGAAGGGGGAAATGGCGTTGAATGTCATTCCGATTGAAGAGAATCCAGAAAAACTGGCGAAATATTTAGAAAAATCTTGATTTTCCCGTTGTGAGAGTCTAAAAGCGCGTGTCTTTTGGCGGCATGGGGCCGCAAAAGACTTTTTTACTGATGCCGCAAAAGCGGCAAATGGGATGGCGGCTCAGAGAAATGAGTGAACGGTCCCTGGAGGTTAAAGATGCCAAAAGCAATCGTTGGTCGTAAACTTGGAATGACTCAGATTTTTACACCGGAAGGTGATTGTGTTGCCGTGACTGTCGTGAAAGTCGGTCCCTGCACAGTCGTTCGCAAGAAAACAGCTGATGGTAAAGATGGCTACAATGCAATCGTCCTCGGTTTTGAAGACGTTCGCAGCGCAGAAGTGAACGGCGAAGTCGTTTACAAACAGAACAAAGCCGAACTCGGTGTGTTCAAAGCTGCTGGTGTTGACCCCTGCAAATCCCTTCACGAAGTTCGCGTTTGGGAATCCGATCTCGATAAATACGAAGTCGGTCAGAAAGTGAATGCTGATATCTTTGTTGCCGGCGAAATCATTGACGTCATCGGCACGAGCAAAGGTTCAGGTTTCACGGGTGTCATGAAACGCCACAATTTCGGTGGTGCCAAACGTTCACACGGTGCCCATGAATACATGCGTCACGGTGGCTCCATCGGTACGACTTCTACACCAGGTCGTGTTATGAAAAACCGCAAGATGGCCGGTCAGTGTGGTAACGAACGCGTTACAGTTCAGAATCTCCGCGTTTTCAGCGTTGATGCAGAACAGAACCTGATCCTCGTCAAGGGTTCAATTCCTGGTGCCAACGGCTCTGTCGTTTGTGTTCAGGATGCTGTGAAGACTCGTCGTCACATCTAATATGATGCGCGTCTTTTGATGCTTTAAAACCGCCAGATTCTTAGCGAATCCGGCGGTTTTTTTGTGTCCATTTTCGATGATTCTGTATTGACTGCGTTTCGAACGCGATGGGTTCATGCGCGCATTTGATTTCATTCCGGCTTAATGATTCATTTACTTATGGTATTTGCGAAGCAATGATTTGACCAGACCTGCATTCTGGGGATCGTGATATCGAAGGATGGCTTTTTGTCGTTCGCGATCTGCGCGGCTTTTGGCACTTTGAATGGGTGTCTGATCTTCGATGGGAAGATAGGGCGTGAACCCCGTATAATACATTGTTGTGGCGGCACTCATCGGCGTTGGCAAAAAGCTCTGAACCTGATCGACGAACATGTGATGATCCATGAGCCATCTGGCGACATCGAGCATTTCGGAGTCTCCACATCCCGGGAATGACGAGATAAAGTATGGGATAATATATTGTTTTTTGCCGCACTTTTCGGAGGCATTCATAAAGATATCGCAGAATTTGTCGAAGATATGGGCATCAGGCTTGAGCATGAGTTCCAGGACTTTGTGATTGACGTGTTCCGGAGCAATTTTGAGATATCCGCTGGTATGAAATCGGGCGAGTTCCTGAATATATTCCGGTGAAGAAAGGGCGAGGTCGTATCGGACGCCGGAGCCGATAAAGACATTTTTAACCTGAGTGAGGTTGCGGATTCTTCTGTAAAGTTCAATGGTTGGTGTGTGATCTGTGTTGAGATTCTTGCAAATTTTAGGGGCGAGGCATGAAGGACGTGTGCACTGGCGACAGATATCGGTATTTTTTCCACCCAGACAGTACATATTGGCAGATGGACCGCCGATATCGCTGATGACAGCGCGTCCTTTGGGGGAGTTGCTACAGATTTTAAGCACTTCGCGTTCGATACTTTCAGGTGAACGGCTTTGAATGACGCGTCCTTCATGTGCGGCGATGGAGCAGAATGCGCAGCCGCCGAAACATCCGCGCATGATTGTGACCGATGTCTTGATCATGTCGTATGCGGGGATGCGTAGATCTCCATAAGCTGGATGAGGTTTCCGGGAGAATGGCAGATCGTAGATGGAATCGATTTCAGCCGTTGTGAGGGGGTCAGGAATGGGACCAATCCAGAGTTCTTTTGAACCGTGTTTTTGAACGAGTCCGTGACCACCCACGCGAGTTTCGAGGATTTGGAGACGTGAGGCTTCTGCAAAGGCTTTTTTACTTGCTTTGACCTCTTCAAAAGACGGGAGCCTTCGGACGTCGTATTCACCGCGCCGATTTCCTTCACTGTCATCGCGAATGCGCAGGTTTTGTGGGAGTGCGTCGCACATCATCGCGATGCCGGGAAGTCCTTGAAAACGCTCGAGTTCCCAGCCATAAGACAGCCCATGGGCGATGTTTTCGAGCGAGCATTCGCCACTTCCGAAGCTGAGAATATCTGCGCCGGAATCGATGAGAATCGAAGGCATGACGATGTCGCGCCAATAGTCGTAGTGCGCCATTCGGCGCAGACTTGCTTCAATTCCGCCGATGATGATGGGAATATCCGGCGCAAGTCTGCGACAAGTTTTGGCATAAACCGTAACTGCTCTGTCCGGGCGTGCGCCAGCTTTTCCGCCAGGGGTATAGGCATCGTCGTGCCGACGGCGTTTTTCGGACGTATAATGTTTGACCATGGAGTCCATATTGCCCGAATTGATGCCCCAGAAGTATTTGGGAGTGCCGAGAGCCAGAAAATCTTCATCTTTTTGAGGTTGCGCGACAACCCCGACGCGAAAACCTTCGGCATGGAGATAGCGTCCGACGATTCCGGTCGAAAATGCGGGATGATCGATATAAGCATCACCGGAAATGAGGATGATGTCGCACTCTTTCCAACCGAGAAAATCCATTTCATCCCGGGTCATGGGGAGAATTTCTGCGGTTCCAAGACGGGATGCCCAGTATTTTTTATGTGTATGGAGCATATTTTTGAATTAGCGATGTGCGGTGTGCAATAAATTTGTCGAGCCGTTGTTCACAAGCGGGGGCTTGTTTGTATATTTTATGGGCGCGCTATCCGGTCTTGCCGGATACGCCGCGCAAAAAGGCCTATGCTGATGCATACGGCCTTTTATTTTATGGCTGCTGTTTGTCGTTTTATTCAATGTGCAGTGCAAGGCGTGGAATTCAGGATTATCTAGATGATATCGATATGAGAAACATCGGCGGGTGGTGTTTTCATAAAAGATTTTCCAACGGCAGAGAATTGAAGTGGATCGTCTGTGACGAGGTAACTGGAGCGTCCGATTCTGTTTTCGCAGGCGAAGAGATGTCGAGATTTGAGCTGTTCGACGAGTGCGGCAGCGGTTGCCTGTGCGCAGTCGCAGAGTGTCACATTCTGACCGCATTTCTGGAGAGTTTCGGCGATCAATGATTTGAGGACGGGATAGTGTGTGCACCCGAGGATGAGTGTATCGAGCGAGTGTCCATCAGTGATTTGCAGAAGTTCCTGGAGGTATTGCTGGACGACGAGTCTGGCGACTTCGGAATTGGCCCAACCTTCTTCGACGAGGGGAACGAAGAGAGGGCAGGGGAGCCCATACACATGCGTACTGCTGTCGATATGGAGAATTGCGCGCGTATAGGCTTTGCTGGAGATGGTTGCACGAGTACCGATAATACCGATGCAATGGGATTTGGAAATGCTGACGGCCATTCTGGATGCGGGTTCAATGACGCCGAAAATGGGGATATCAAAAGCTTCTGTGAGTGCATCGAGGGCGTGAGCACTTGCGGTATTGCAGGCTATGACGATGGCTTTGACATCGCGAGCGACGAGTTGTCTTGCACAGGAAGTCGCGTACCGAATGATAGTTTGAGGTGTTCGGTTTCCATAGGGAACGCGGGCTGTATCGCCGAGATAAACGAGGTCTTCGTTTGGAAGTGACTGACGGATGGCATCCAGAACCGTCAATCCTCCTACACCGCTGTCAAAAACGCCGATGGGACGGTTATCGTAATGTTCTTCCATGATGATTTTATAAAAGAAAGACGCCGCGAAAACTTTAGTATTGCGAGAAGTGATGTGGCGTGAAAAACCAAAGCATGGCGCGGTGTATTGCTGCGAAAGCAGTCAATAGCCGCGCCGCCGTCGCGTATTGGCTGAGAGCCAATAGCGGCGGCAACACAAAAAAATCAGTTTAAGATTCCGTCTAAAAAATGTTGCATAGAGTATGAACCAGCGGGTTGATTTGCGAGCCAGCAGGCGACTTTGCAAGCGCCATTGGCAAAAATTTCGCGACTCTCGGCCGTATGTTTTATCTCAATCCGTTCGTTTTGGCCGAACCAGATTGCCGAATGCTCGCCAGCGACGGTGCCGCCGCGCAGCGAAGCAATACCAATGCTTTCGGGATTGCGTTTTTCGTGAAGCGCAGAGCGACCCGTGAGAATTTCTGGATTTTTTTCGCAGAG
>JAZRWV010000201.1:0-9786 GCA_045599925.1 Myxococcota bacterium | reverse complement strand
GATGAAATCTAGATCATTCAGCATATCCATTGCGGATCAAGTTTTCGACACAATGATCCAGAATTGTTCCTATTGAAAGTCATCTCATATTCGGAAATGAATGTAAAAAGGGGGATTTTTTCTTTCTGCAATCACAAATCATGACAGATTCTGCGCAACACACAGTCAAACCGGATCGAAACAGCATTCGCTGCGCCGATTTTCAGGATTTTTACGACGCACAGCTCCAGCTGGCCCGGGCGAATTCCTTTGGTGCCATGAACAGTGTCGACAAAATCTATTACCTCATGGTTTGTGTCTGCATGCCCTCACTCTTTTCCACACTTCAGAAAGCTGCGGAACTCAATGGAATCCCGCATGCCGATTTGTGCCGTTACCTCGTCGAATACCCCAACCTTTTTTGCGAAATCGAAGAAAATATCTGGTCCACCTACCGTTATGCCGAAAAATGCGGTTTCATTGCTCAAATTGAACCTCCGCACGCCAAATCCACAATTCAGACAAAATCCGATTCCGCTGAAGACATACTCAGATCCCAAAATGCCAGATCCGTTAAAAACGGTTTCACATGCCTGTCCTTGGATGAACTCACGATTACAGCTCACGCATTTTGTCAAAGCAGCGAATTCCGTACAGCCCATCAGGACAATTACACCATGCTCTATCAATTTCTTCTGCGTCTGCCGCTACCTGTTCGTACAGCCGATCTCGAAAACGTCGTTTTCTCTATCCTCGGCTTTAAAATCGCACATTCAACCTTCAGAAAATACCTCAGCAGTCATCCAGACCTCTTCTGTTCTCCCACACACGGTGTCTGGTGTTCTCAAAAACTCGCCAGAGAAACGCCTTACACTGACCACAGAACTCTGAATCATTAAAGGATATCATCATGCCCGCTCGCGAATTTCAACCCGGTGCAACACTCTCTCTCGAAGACAAGACCCCCATCGAGATCATTGAAAAACTTGGTGAAGGCGGCCAGGGTACCGTTTATCGCGTCATGATCAATCAAAAAGAATACGCGCTTAAATGGTATCATCCGGGAATTTTGAAAAATCCCGATGCATTTTATGCAAACCTCGTTAACAATATCGAGAAAGGTGCCCCGAATCCCGCATTTTTATGGCCTGAATTCATCACACAGAAAGCGTATGACAGCTTTGGCTATGTCATGAAACTCAGACCTTCCAAATATCACGATTTCAGCGAATTTCTGCTCAATAAAGCCAACTTTAAATCGCTCTCCTGTGTCGTTCAGACAGCACTCAATATCTGCAATGGATTCCGGGATCTTCATCGCGCCGGCTACTCCTATCAGGATTTAAACGACGGCAACTTCTTCATCGATCCCAATACCGGAGACGTACTTATTTGCGACAATGACAATGTCGCACCATATGGAGAATCCCTTGGTATTGCCGGAAAAGCTCGTTACATGGCTCCTGAAGTCGTCCGAAATATCAAACATCCCGATAAAATGACCGATCGATTCTCACTCGCCGTCATCCTGTTCAGGCTTTTCTTTCTCGATCACCCCCTCGAAGGAAAAAAAGTGCATCGCATTCCCTGCCTGACTGAAGACTTTGAACTTCAATTTTATGGCAAAGAACCGCTCTTTATTTTCGATCCAAACGATCCATCCAACAGTCCGGTTGACGGCATCGACCGCAATGTCATTCGTCTCTGGCCGCTCTATCCCAAATTCATTCAGGATGCATTCATCAAAGTGTTTTCCGCTGAATGCATGACACAAAATGCCACACGCCCAAATGATAATGAATGGCAAATCCGGCTCACCAACCTTCGATCATCCATCTCCATATGCCCTGCCTGCGGAGAAGAAACATTCATCGTTCAGAATGGCTGTCAATGCGTCAACTGCCATGTCTCCATTCCCAAACAGCGAATACTCGACTGCAAAGGCGGCAAATATCAGGTCATTCTGTTCCCAGGAAACAAACTCTATCGCTGTCATGTCGATGAAGACTCCGATGACTTTAATGAAATCTGCGGCGAAGTCATTCGAAATCCCAAAAATCCAAACATCTGGGGTATCAGAAATCTCACCAATGACACATGGAACATTGAAAATTCAGACGGCTCAATTTCGCAGGTTTCGCCAAACGGCGTACTCATCATCACCCGGGTCAACCGCATTATTTTTTCTTCCAGTTATGACGCCAGAATCTCTTTCTGATTGCACACATGAGATTTTGAGCCTCAAAACAATCAATCAACAATATTTCACCAGGAGTTCTCATTATGGGTATTTATGATAATGAAGTTATCAAAGCCGTTTCACGCCGTTCCATGACCATTTTTTTTATCGCCGATACATCGGGCAGCATGTATGGATCCAAAATCGGAGCATTGAATCAGGCTTTTGAAGAATTAATACCGGAAATCCGCTCTATTTCGGCCTCGAATGCGGATGCAAACATTCAGATTGCCGTTCTCAAATTCTCGACCAATGTCGAATGGATCACCCCGGCTCCGGAAGACGTTTCGACATTCCAATGGAAACAGCTCTCAGCCGAAGGCATGACCAGTTTCGGCGAAGCCTGTTTCAGACTCGAACAAAAACTTCATAAAGAAGAATTCATGCGCGACAGCGCCGGCTGTTTTGCCCCTGTATTTTTCCTGCTTTCGGACGGTGCCCCAACCGATGAATACCAATTTCAACTCGAAGAACTCAAAAAGAACAACTGGTTCAAAAAAGGCATTCGCGTCGCCGTCGCCATCGGCGACGATGCCGACAAAAACATGCTCGAGGAATTTACCGGCAACTGCGAGACTGTGCTCACGGTTCACACGCCGGAAATGCTCAGAAAAGTCATTCGATTTGTCTCGGTCACAGCCTCCCAGGTCGCATCCAAATCGAGCAGCGTCGGCTGCGACAAAGCAGATCAGGTCACGGCAAAACAGGACGAATTTATTTCATCGCTTAAACAGTCTGATGCCATGGAAGCCGTGGATGATGGCTCTGCTGTTGGAGATATCGAATGGTAAGCCTCCCCCCATACCGCACACTTAAATGCTGCATTCAGGGAGCCTCGCACGTGCGCTCAAATAAGCCGTGTCAGGATTTCTCCGATGTATTTGGCAAAAAGTTCAAAAAAAAGTACTTTGTTGCAGCCGTTGCCGACGGTCATGGAGGTGACGAATACTGCCGTTCCGACCGAGGAAGCCGGTTTGCCGTTTCTGCCTTTATGGAATGCATAAAACAGGCTCTCAGCAGGAAACCAGGCAAAAAATCATCCCATTTTATCATGCAGAATACCGCATCTGATTTATCCGATGCCCTCGAGCAGGCTAAAACGGATAAAGAACTCGATGATCGCATGCAATGGCTTTTCAAAAGCATCCTCACCAACTGGAAATTATCTGTTCAGGATGATCTCGAAAAATTCCCCTTTACCAGTGAAGAACTCGCCAATATCCCGGATAAAGCCAGAGAGCGCTACCTTTCCGGTGCTCATATCGAATCTGCCTATGGTACGACGCTTCTTGGCGCGCTTATCACGGCGGATTTCTGTCTCCTGATGCAAATCGGCGACGGAACATGCGTCATTTTCGATGATTCCCTCATGCCTTTCGAGCCGATTCCAGAAGATTCCAAATGTTGTCTGAATACGACAACTTCTCTTTGCGACATCAATGCTCAGCAAGAATTTCGATACCGCAAACTCAATACGATTCCAGCGGCTGTATTCCTCACAAGCGACGGCATCGAAAACAGTTTTAAACGCGCAGATATGCACAACTTCTTTCGGACAATCCTGAAATCATTCGCACAGTCTGATTATCCGTCAGCCGAAAAAGAACTGCAGGCTGCCCTGCCTATCATCTCAAACTCGGGAAGCGGTGATGATCTCTCGCTTTCCGTGATCTTCAATCTCAAAAAAATTAAACATCATTTTAAAGATTCTGTTTCTGTCTGATGCCTTCGCTTTTGCGGCCCGGCCGACGGCTGAGCCGCAATACGCTTCGGTGTCACGTCTATCGGCCTGCGGCCGATACGCCGTGACAAAATTTGGGGAATTTCTATCATGGGAATCTACGACAATGAAGTCATGAAAGCCGTTGCTCGACGTTCCATGACCATCTATTTCATCATCGACACATCATGGAGCATGCGCGGCCCCAAAATCGATGCCGTCAATGCCGCATTATCGGAAACTGTCCCTTTGATTCGCAAAATTTCCGAAGAAAATGCCGATGCATCCATCCAGATTAACATCCTCACCTATTCAACGAATGCGCAATGGAAGTCCGAAGCCCCTGTTCCCGTCGAAAATTTCAAGTGCCCCATCATTTCTGCCGGCGGTCAGTCGAATTTCCGCGACGCATGCATCAGCCTCACCAACATGCTCGATATTGAAAAATCTCGAGCCAAAGGCGCCGGCTGCTATGCCCCTGTATTCATCCTCATGGCCGATGGCGGAAGTACGAATGGCCATAAAAAAGCGCTCTCCAGATTGTGGCAGAATGACTGGTTCTCTCACGGTATCAAAGCCGCCATCGCCATCGGAAATGAAGTCCATTTCAACATGCTCGAATCATTCACTCGTTCGAAAGAAACTGTCCTTCGCGCGCATAATATCAAGCAGCTCAAATCTTTCATTCAGCTCGTCTCAATTCATTCCTCCAAGATTGCTTCTCAGTCATGCATGATCGGCAGCACAACCAATTCGCAAAATGGGATTCACAGCCAACCGATTCAAAACACATCCTCATCACGCCGTTATGCCGAATCCCCGTCGTCATCAAACTTGGACAAAGCTCAATCCAGACAGACCGAACTGGCCAAAACCATTCAGCTTTTTGCCCCTAATGACGATGGTTCCGAAGACGATTTCAGCGACTGGTAATACGTATTTGACTTAACACCATATTCATTCGCGCAGCCGTATGGCACAGCCATAGGCTGCGCAGCGCGACGTATGAAATAGCCGCGCAAATCCCAAAACATTCAGAAATATGAATCAGTCATCCGACATCCTGAACAAAAAACTCACGATTGTTTTCATCGTGATTTGCACTGAACGGCAATCCGGCGAAACCGCAGGCATCATCTTCAATGCCATCGATGAATTCATTTCCACGATCAAACGATTTCAAAAAAAGCACGCGCTTTCCATCTATATTGATGAACTGATCTGTGCTCAAGATGCCCAATGGCGTAATGATACTTCTATTCCCTTAGATCAGTACGAATGGAAAGACCCTCAGTACGGAGGAAAAACCAATATGGACAACATTGTGGAAAAGCTCAAATCGAGGTTTTCCACACTCCAGAATGATTATTACGCCCCCATTTTCTATCTCTTTTCCGGCGACACTCAGGCATCCCCAGAAAAATGGGACGAGCTTAAGCCATCAGAAGAAATATTCCGCAAAGCCACCCGAAACGCAGTTCCCATCGGCATTATTAATGATGAATCATTCTTTCAGCATTTTGCCGATCGCCCGGAGCATATTCTTCCTGGAACGACACCGGATATTCTCAAAAAAGGCCTGATTCTCAAAGCCCCCAATGACTCGCCAATCCTGCCATCCCTCGAAATGCCCTCAGCACAGCTCAATCGCGAAAATGCGGATGCACAGCAAATCCCCCCGTCAGAAAATGATACCAATCAGTCCAATGACATCTCGTTACTTTACGCCAATAATCTTCTAAATTCAGAAGTTACGTCGGCCGCCACTGTTAAAAAAGATCTCAGTGGTATGGAATGGAAACAGGCTCTAGAGACCGTATGTCAAGATTTATATGAGAAACACCCCCGCGGCGCTTTATTGAAGATCAAATTCATTTATTATCTCGCACGGATTCTAAATGCAAAGGCCATTGCAGAAGCCGACACCAACACCAGACGTGAAATCCTAGACGCAAAACGAGCGTTGGTACATGCAGCCCCGAAGGCGGATCAATACACCGAGCAAGATTTAGAGAGGATTGCCATTCATCTCGCCAAGCCCGAATTGGAGGCAGTGCCGATACATGTGGAGAGAGATGAGATCAAAGAAATTCTGAAAAATGTAGGATCAATGCGGATCTTTGAAACCGAACCTAAAAATGCTAGTAGCAGGCTTCAGAATTTCCAAAGAAATTTCAACAACAATAGGGAAATCAAAACAACTGGACATATTACATTCAACATAGCGGAAGCCGAAACCGTTGCTTGTTTGAGAACTTACCATACGTTTGATCATTATAGATTACCGCCGGTTCTTGCCATACTCGAAACCGAACCGCAACCCGTGGCCCCCGCACAGCTAGTCCCCTTATTAGAAAATGCGCAATTCCAACAAGCAAATGATGCGCTTTTTAAGAAAAATCAATCACTACTTCAAAATAACAGAACGCTTTTTCAAAATAATACGCCCCTCAACACTCAACTAAATTCACTTAACACACAAATTAACGCTCTTTTAAATGAAGTCGAGCAGCTTAAAACCGATAATGCCACACTCAGTTCCAATAACGAAAATCTTCTTAAAAAAAATAAAGAATATGTTGAATTAATTGATGAAAATAAAGTGCTAAAATCACAAATTAATGGCCTCAAATCACAAACAAACACACTTTCTCAGGAAAATGCAGACCTCAATAATCAAATTAATGAGCTTAACACTCAAATTTCAAAACTTTCTCTGGAAAAATCCAATTATGACAATCTAATCAAAGAACTCGAACGGCTTAAAACCGATAACACCACACTCAATTCTAATAACGAAAGTCTTCTTCAAAAGTATCAAGAATATGTTGAACTAATTGAAGAAGATAAAGCACTGAAATCACAAATAAACAGACTCACTCAGAAATATGTTATATTAATTGATGAAAATAAAGCACTCAAATCACAAATAAATGGACTCAAATCAGAAACAAATACACTTACTCAGGAAAATACAGATCTCAACAACCAAATTAATGCGCTTAACACACAAATTAACACTCTTTTAAATGAAGTCGAATGTCTTAAAACCGAATTAGAACTGAGTGTGTCTTTTAGTTCTAATAACGAAAGTCTTTTTCAAAATCTGAAATCCCAAATTAATACACTATCTCAGGAAAATGCAGATCTCAAAACAAAACAAACTACACTCCTTCATGAAAATGCAGATCTCAGAACCCAAACTAAATATCCAGTCAACTTTCAGATAAAACCACGTTCTAATAAATATGAAAATAATTTTTATGATAATGCTAATTTTACACAGGAATATAATCACATGATCGAACATATTCATGAAATTAACACTGAAAATGATGAACACAAACAGCGCTGCACTTCCAAAATAAGTCGAATAATTAAAAATATTACACTTCGAATAATTAAAATGATTATAGCATTATTCATTCTAGGATTCATTCTAAGATGCTGTGGTTATTTGCACTAATCAATCCCCCTCAAATTTGCCTCGCGTATTGCGAAGCAATAGCGAGGCAGCCGGAGCGTATGCGCATAGCGCATAGCACCGGCCACTAAAAAGCAAATCATCATGAACAATACAAATCGAATTCCACTCGACACATCACAAAAAGCATTCTGTGAACTCGAAGGCGACGCCATTCGCCTGCTCGCCCCTGCCGGCTCCGGAAAAACGCATTCATTGCTCTGGCGCTGTCGAAGACTCGTTCATGACACTCCTGATGCTCGAATTATTCTGTTCACATTTACCCGAGCTGCCCGTGATGAACTCGTCGCAAGACTCACGCGTCCTGAATTTGCCATGATTCAGTCAAATATCACGATTACGACGCTGAACAGTTACGGATTCATGATCATTCGACATGCGTTTTCCAATCCAACCCTCATGACCGCCAAACCGGACCGTTTCCGCTGTGTTACAAACACCCTTCAGCCCATCTGGAAAACACAACCGAAACTCGAAAAGCTGCTGACTCACAAAACAAACAGCCACAAAGCAGCAGAGACGCTGCTAAGCCTGAGTGATCACCTGAAAAGTCTGGGGTTTCGACACGATTTGCACGACACATTCGACAGCGTTTCCCGCCATCTTGCAATGCTGGCATCCATTGGAATGGGCTCCATTCTTCAGACTATTTTCAATGAACTGGCGGAGCTTGATTTCATCGAATTCAACGATATCAATGACCTCAGCATGCTCTGGAAAAGCTCCGGAAAACGGCCTTATTCCTCAAGAATTCTCGAAATTGAACACAGAATTTATGATAACTATTTTGCGTTTTGGCGAGTTTCCACGAAATTCTTGCTGAACTGCGAAATGCTGACGTTGGAGGATCAGAAATATGCGGCCAGAATCATGCTCGACAAGCAGCTTAAAAGCGAACATCTGCATGAAAATTCATCCCGTTTTCATCACATTTTCGTCGACGAATTTCAGGACATCAACCCGCTGGATCTGGCCCTGCTCAAGACACTGGCCGCACTGAATCAGACGCAGCTCACGCTCGTCGGAGACGATGATCAGGCAATCTATGAATGGCGCGGTGCGACACCGGCTTTCATCCTTGCCCCGCAAAAATTCCTCGGTGTTCCCTATCAAACCCGCATTCTATCGACGAATTATCGTTCACCAGCCAATATCGTTGCGCTTTCACAAAAACTGATTGAACACAATCAACACCGGCTGCCCAAAATAATGCACGCAGCATCTGAGCAGAATGCACGCATCGAAATTCTGCAACATCCGACAGTATCTGCTTCCATCAAAAAAAATTTCGACCTCATCATGCCGCTGCTCGAACGAGGAAATCGCGTCGCACTAATCAGCCGTAAAAAAAGTCAGCTCATTCCTTATCAGATCATGTTTGCAAGCCAGGAAATCCCCTTCTGTGCGGCCGAAGATCTGCAAATTTTCCTGAGCTCTGCATTCCGTGAACTGCAGAAAATTGTCTCCATCTGTGCTCAGGCAGATCAGCCCAAAGACTTCAATTTCGATCCACGGGAATCGCTGCTGACACTTTGCGACAAAATTAAGCGATATCCGCTGTCCAACAGCGATCGAGCCGCACTGAACCAATATCTGCTGCAGCGCCAGCCACAGACGATCCGCGAAGCATGCGCATTTTTGAATGAATACACCGGCCCTCTCAAGGGAAAAAATGATAGCGGCAGGAAAAGTGAGCAGTTTGTCAAAGCAATCCGCGATCTATTTAATGCCAAAAGCGTTTCTGACGTTCTCGAAACAATCAGCCTCAAATTCGAAGGTCTGCAGAAAGATTACGGCAAATCCGACGATGATATATATTATTCCGATCCGCCTTTTTTATATCTTTCCGAACTCGCCCAACAATACGGCAGGGATTTTCAACGCTTTTATGCCGATATCGAAAAGACAATCTCGACTCTGGCATCTTTTAATGAAGCAGCCGATGCCGACAATGCCACCATTCCCTGGAACCGACAACTCCATCTGATGACAGCACTTCGGGCCAAAGGCAAGGAATTCGATGCCGTTTTTATCCTTGATGCCAACAAGAACGTCTGGCCATCTAAACTCGCAGTGACAGAACCTGAACTCGAGCAGGAACGAAGACTTTTTTATGTTGCCATGACACGGGCTAAAAAATACCTCTATTTTTCGGTCGATAATAAATTTCTGAACACTCCGGCTTCGCCATCGCCATATCTGCAGGAAATCGGACTTTTATAATTTTTTTGTAAAGGGGCATGGCTATTGGCTTCGCCAATACGCCATGCCGGCTCGCTATTTACAATACGCTCGCCAATGCATTTTTTCAGATCTGCCCATCCCCAAAGGATCACCACCGCGAATGCGGGGAACAGACAATGC
>JAZRWV010000200.1:0-5159 GCA_045599925.1 Myxococcota bacterium | reverse complement strand
CCGGCATTGATGTTGGTGGAGCCATCAAAGGCGTGGTGGATAAAATCCGCGAAGCCGTTGGCGGAGCCGTTGAAAAACTCGTCAACAAATTCAAAGGAACCGGCGTCGGCAAAGCCATTCAGGCTGGTAAAGACAAAGTTGATCAAACCAAAGCCAAAGTTGAAGGCGTTAAAAATTCGGCCAAAGCTCAATTCGAAGGTGCCATCGATAGCGGCATCAGCAAGATTGATAGCATCGTCGATCCCAAGATTCAGGCTGGCATGAATGCCTTTAATAACACGGGAGTCGGTCAGACTCTTGGCAATGTTAACAGCAAAGCGGCCGACTTTGCCGCTTCGACCACCGCATTTAAACAAAATGCGACCCAGGCCACTGCTTCGGCCAGGGGCAAAATCGGAACTGCCACGAGCGTTCTCAACGACATTGCAAGTGGCAATAAATACGGTGATGCCTACGGGCTGGACAGCGAAAAGATGGCAAATGCCATTAAAAGCAGAAAAAAACCTCAGGATATTCCAGCCCCCCACTATTCACAAGATAATGACATAGAATCGGAAAGCGCAGCACAAACCAAACAAACAGAAGCCACCACAAATACAGAACCTATAATGGTTATAACGACAGGTGCTGCTATCGGAAGCACACCAAATACTGTCCCCGCAGCACCGCTAAAAGAGCCTGGAACCACTACAAATACCGAAAGTATCACCGCAAATACATCAGTCGAAAGTACATCAAATCCCGTCCCGACAGCACCGGTAAAAGAAACGGAATCCATTTCAAATGCAGATACTTCAAAGGATATATCATCAGATGCTACGACCGAAAGTACCTCGAATGCTGCGTCCACAGAACCAGTAAAAGAAAAAGGCGTCATCACAAATTCTGAACCAGCAATAGAAAACACAGTTATCGAAGTTGAAGCAGACAATGTTGCGACAACCGAACAAAGCCAAATAATGGAAGCAGAAAAAGAAGTCACAATAAATGAGTCTCTTCTTGAAAACCCGCCATTTGCCAAATCTGAAATCATTTTCGAGAAGTCACAACTACAGCATGAATTTAAACATGCAAATGCATTTGGTATTCAAGGAAATCAAAATAATCAAAACCTGAAGCTATTTAAGGAGGCATTAATTAAACATATAACATCCGGTTCAACTTTATGTCTAAAAGGAAGCTATAAAAAAACGCCTTGTTATCATTTTCTCAATCCGAATACCCATCTAAACGTATTTGTACACATTGACAAACCCTTCTGGGGCGGATGGAAATTAAGTAGCAAACAATACACTCATGTCATTACAACTGGAGATTTAGTATGATTCAATACGAGCCAACTCTTATAGACAAATACATCGAAATGATATCATCATATATTAAAACTAACAGGAAGCACGAAGACGCCTACTCATTTTTAACACATTTTTTTGATTTATACCTTGGATTGGATAGCGACATCGATTGGCCAGATAATGTTTATGAATACATATCCGAACTTTTTAGTGCTTGTGAAGATTATACAAATGACAAAGAATTATTGGAAGGAGAAAATTCTGAATTTTATATTAATTTGGAACAATTTAACGAAAAAATTGACAAAATCTTAGTAAAGTTAACAGAACTTCAACAGTAATCATGTATAAAAAAGCTGACACATTTTCTTCAAGGATTCTGTTATTGTTCTGGCTATAGAAAATAACACTAAGCAGCGGCCTCCAGCCACCCGTTTTAGGATTGCTTCAAACTGGAGGCATGGCGCTAAAGCGCCATTACCCCGATTATGCAAGGCAGCGACCTCCAGACGCAAGATGATGTTGTCCTTAACCATATCCGGAACGATAACTTGCGAGAGAAGCTCTGAATAATTACCGCGTTTCAGAAATCTGGCTGCGTTTCAGAAATCTGGCTATTGAAGAGCTTTCTCAAAACTAAGAATTCTCCTCTAAAGGGGGCGGGGGTGGGGCCCAAAAACAGTCGTTCAAAGATTCCTTAAAGATAATTTGTAAATAGAATCAAAAGGCATTCCGCATGCTTACAAATTTTCAAAATACGCAAGAAAAAGTGCGTATGAAACAAAATCTTTTTTTTTTTGACATGAAGTGTTACAATTTTATAAACTAAGAAGTAGTAGTGTGTGTGTAGATAAAAAACTTACGAAATGAGGTAATGACATGTACGAAGACAAAAAACAAGCGCAGGATGTCACATTACAAAAGGCCCAGCCACAGGTTCAGCAGACGAATGCGGCTCAACAGCTCCAGCAGGTGAATGCCCGTCAGAAGCAGGCTGAAGGTGCAAATGCCCAGATGTCGAATGTGAATGCAGGCGCACAGCAGGCGAGTGCCGCATCTGCCACGCAAGAAGGTCAGAAGAAAGACAATTCGCAAGCGGCAGGCCAGGCACAGGCTAACCAACAGAGTGTGCAGGCTGACAAAGCACAGGCAACAGCCAACAAACAGGATGAAACTGTAAAGGCAGCCGAAAATAAACCAGCTGAAAAAAGCCAGAAAGCAGACGAAAAAGCTGCTGAAAACGGGAAAGATAAAGAAGCGGTGGCCTCCAAAGACAAAGATGCAGAGCAGACCGCAAAAGCCGATAAAGGCGAGGCCGAATCAGAAGGCGCCGAAGGCAAAGGAAAAGCCGGCAAAGAAGAAGCCAAAGCAGAACCTCAGAAAGGTGCACAACAAAGCAAAGGCGGCGGTCTTGGTGGTGCCGGCAAAGCAGGCGGTAAAAAAGCGGCTTCCGGCGGAGCCGGTGGCGGCGGTGGTGCCGGTGGCGGCGCCATCAGCGTTCCATCCATTGGCGGCGGCGGTCCGACAATGTCCCCCAAAGGCAAAGGCAGCGGCGATACTGCCATTGCTGCTTTTGCAAGCTCCGGCCTGAGCTACCAAATCGAGAACAATGCTTCGCTTGAAGGCGACGTAACTTCTGATATGGAAAAAACCAAAACCGAAATGGGTGAATCCCTGCCCGGCGAAGAAGGCGTCGAAATCAACGACGGAACAGCCGATGCGGCTCAGACCAGCGCATTGGAAGCTACCAAAGCAACCAACGAAAACACAAAAAATACTGAATTCGATACGACGATCTCAGCATCCTTTGAAGACAACAGCAAGCAGTCCATTGAATCGAGCAAATCGCAAGTCAACAGCGGATCAGAAGAAAACCTTCCGGCATGCCCCAATGTTGAAGTGGATTACAGCACGATTGATGCGGTTCAGAATGAGAGCAACGCCAAGTACGCCGCAGCCCAGAACAGCGGCGACACGGCAGTGGCTTCCCTCGACACGACTCTTACGCCTCGCGGATTCGATGACATTCACATGCCCAAAGCTGAAATCAATGACCTGAGCATTGAAATTCAGGGCGGTGAAGTTGCAACCGCAGCCGATGTGGCCGGAATGACAGACGAAGCCAAGGGCATTCTCGACGTCACAGATGAAGCCATGGACATTTCTGCTCAGATGGATGGCTATTCCGCACAGGCTGCAGAAGCCGAAACACAGCGAAAAGCAGGTGTCGATGAACAGTCTGCCAAATACGAAGAAGACGTCAATAAAGCCATTGAACAGGCCAATACCGATGAAGAAGCCCTGATTGCCGAGCAGGAAGCCGAAATGGATAGCCAGATTACCGGCATGAAGGCTGAATATGACGCTGAAGTCGGAGCATTAAACAGTGCTCAGACTGAAGCCGTCAACAGTGCAGAACAAGAGCTGGATACAGCCAAAACAAATGCACAGAATGACATCAACGGGGAAATTTCTTCAGCAGAAAAAGAGAAGAAAGACGCCGAGAAAGAAGCTGAAAACAAGAAAAAAGAAAAGAAAAGCGTGCTCAAGCTCATTGGTGATGCACTGAAATCGGCCTTTAACGCAGTCGCCAACTGGTTAAAAGACAAGGTTACCAAGCTCGTCAACAAAGTGAAAAATGCCATCTGCTCCATTCTCGACGGCCTTGTAACACTTGTCAGCAAAATCAATAAGGATCTTGGCGACAAACTAAAGAAACTCGTCGATGATTTTAAAGCAAAACTCGATGCATTCTGCCAGAAACTCATCGATGCGGTCTGTGCCATCATCGATTTCTATCTTGAAGCACTTAAAGCCATTGTCGATGCTGTTGTCGAAATCGCGACGGCTGCACTCGAGTGGCTGAAATCGGCTCTGAGTGAAATCTGGGAAGCCTTCAAAGCGGCCATGAACAGCATTATTGAGGGCATTAAATCTGCGCTTTCAGTCTTTGCTGACATCTTTATGGCCATCATCAAGAAAGCGATGGAACTTGCAGGGGTTGATCCTGGCGTATTTGCGCCGGCTCTGGCCGCCGCGAAAGAAATCATCCAGCATCCGGGTGTATTCTTCAGCACAGTGGGCAAAGGCTTTGTTCAGGGCTTTAAGCAGTTTGGCGCAAACATTAAAGAAAACGTCAAGGCCGTATTCTCGAATCTGTTCAACATGTGGTTGGGCACTGCCGGACTGAGCCTGCCTGGTTCATTCAGTGTCCAGAGCCTCATCCAGTTCGGACTTGAGATTGTCGGTGTCGATGTCAGTGGCATTCTGTCGAAGATCGGCATTGCGGATATCAACGACATTCACAGCCTGAAAGACATCACGGACGCCGCACAGAATGCGTTCTGGTCATCGCCGACTGGTCAGTTCATTAAAGATGTCCAGCAAAACGGCATTAGTGCCATCATCAAGCACATTTCCAGCTATCTGAAAGACCTCGCCAAATCGATCATGGATTATGCGATTAAGACGATCGTTCAGAAAGCGACGACTGCCGCACTCGCCAAACTCGCCATGCTTGCGACGCCTGTGAGTGGAATCATCGCAGCAGTCAAAGCGGTTTGGGATCTCATTCAGTTTGTACGCAGCAACATGTCGGCAATTGGCGGACTGGTTTCTGCCGTTACATCATGTCTCGGAGCCGCTGCATATGGCGATTGTTCCGGTGTGGCCAATGGTGTGGAAGCTGCATTATGCCGCTTAATTCCTCTCGCTATTGATTTGCTGCTTCGTCTGGCCGGCATTGATGTTGGTGGAGCCATCAAAGGCGTGGTGGATAAAATCCGCGAAGCCGTTGGCGGAGCCGTTGAAAAACTCGTCAACAAATTCAAAGGAACCGGCGTTGGCAAAGCTATTCAGTCTGGC
>JAZRWV010000199.1:0-7433 GCA_045599925.1 Myxococcota bacterium | reverse complement strand
ATCTGCATGCAAAACGGACAGGCCGTTGCAATCTCGTCCGCATGTCCAGAAATAAGTTCCTCCACACGCAAATGCGTTATTTTTCGCCCATTATCCATAAAGAACTGACCGCCCCCGGCCCCGCAGCAATGTGCCTGAGTGACATCCCTGTCCACAAATTTCAGCCCCAACTGCTCCAATAAATGCAGCAATCGGCTCGGTGTTTCCGGATTCTTGCCCAACCCGCACGGAACATGCACTACTCTTTCCGACACCTTCTCATCCACCCGGATTTCCAACATTCCTTCAGCATCCAAATCAGCCACAAATTCGAGCAAATGCATAGCATTTAAGCTTTTTTCAGACGTCACATAGGCATTTTTCAGCATTTGCGCACAATGCGGACATACGGTCAAAATCACGTCATGCGGAATTTTATCGATTTCACTCAGATTGGAGGCCATCACTTTTTGAAACTCGTCTTCCTTTCCAAGCATTCGCAAAGGTTCGCCGCAACAAAGCTCTTTTTCTAGCATTCTGACTTCAAATCCCTGTTCGATGAGCCAGTTCACACCATTGACGAGCGTTTTTTGAGCCTTCAAATCGTATGCCCCCATACATCCGGCAAAAATAAGAATGCGGGGAAGTTTAGGATTTGACTCACTTTTTTTGATTTTTTCCACCCATTTTGTACGTTCGGATTTGGCATAACCCCATGGATTTCCGGATCGTTCCAGATGCGAAAAAACAGCATTGATTTTTTGGGGATATTCTTCTCGACACACGAGCCCCCGGCGCAAATCAATGATTCGGGTCGTATGGGAATTTCCGACAGGACATGCGCGATCACATGCGCCACACTGCGTGCAGTGCCAAAGCTCTTCCGGTGTTATCAAAGATTTTTCCGGTTCCCCAACGAGCTGCGCATTCGAATCCAGACATAATGCTCTCAGTCGAATCATCGAATCCATCGGCCCGATACAGCCCTCTTCTTTTACAGCCATCATCGGACAAGCATTCGTACATCGCTGGCACTGCGTGCAGGAAAACGCATTGAGCAGAAACTGCCGTTTGAGCTCCTTCACTTTTATGGCCCCAAGAACAGGCCAGTTTTCTTCCGGTTCATCGCGTTCAATCGACGAATCAAGTGCCGATTCATAAGCCTGAATATCGGGCAAATTCGCACCAGTTATAGGCGTTTTGTCATCTCTCCAAGCTCTGTATTGATAAAACGCATTTGGAAAAGCAAACAGAATATGGAGATGTTTTCCCTTCGGAATCCAGACGAGGAAAACGGCAATGGCCAAAATGTGAATGCCTGCGGACAAGTCGTGTACGAGATGAGCCTGGTCGATATTCAAAAGCGTTCCAATCCACGAACATAACGGCAAAAAAGACTTCATCCATTCCGGTTCGTAGTTCAATGCAATTCTGGCTGTCATCACGCCCAAATGCGCGAACATCAGAATTGCAATCAGCCCCAGAATAAACCAGGCATCAAAGGTCGAGCGAACCTCATTTTTCCTATACAACCTTCTCACAATAATGACTGTGATTGCGACGAGTGTCATCCAGGCAAAATACGACAAAAAGACGTGAAAAATGCCCGTTGCATTCATCCCAATCCAACCGCTCAACCTCCAGCCCGGAGCAACTATCGTAATGAGAAGTTCCAGTGTGCCGAATAAAAATAGGATGAATGCATAAAAAATGATGACATGAACCTTGCCCCACCATCGTTCACTGATGCGATGATGACCAAATGACATGCGAAGCACATGCCTTATTCGCGTCGACACATGATCGACGCAATTCCCCGGCATCCCATGATTAATACAACGAATATGACAGGCCGTCTGCACTGAAAATGCAATCACCCCAACGATAAAGGCGAAAAAAAAGAAGATCATAAAGTTCTGGTATTTAAAAAGCCATGTACATCGACACCCCGTTCGGAGCAATCGCGAAGTCAATCGTGTCGAACAAGTCCTCGTGATTGCCGATATGAGTGTACTGATAACCGTAAATACCGGCAAAAATGGCCCCAGTAATCGTCATGGCCAGTCCAACACCAAATAATGCAAGTCCGGCTTCATAACGCGGATTGACTTTATATGTGCCATAATCCTTGCGTTTAGACTCATAATACCCAGCAGGATCATCACCATCTGAACTCGTATATTGATAGTTGTAGCTAAACTTTTCGGAAGTGACAGTGAGCACAATTCCAGCAGCAGTCACGGCAAGCCCCATAGCTCCGATGCCAGTGCCAATCCACATCGAGCGTTCAGCATCATTTCGAAGCGTTTCAATTTCTGCAGACTGCTGAGTTTTCAAAATCTTCGTCGAGAGGATTCGTGATTGTTCTCTGAGCAGTTCCGATTGTTCCACAAGTGATTCGGATTCATCCTTAAGAATAGCGACCGAATCGGCCGTGCGTTCGGGATGTTCTTTTTCATAACGGGCATACCAGATTTTTTTGGCTGTATCCGGAGGAACTGCGATGTCATAAGTATTTTTTGAAGCCTCCCGAAAATACTTCAATGCCATTTCATCATCGTTCAAACCTTCGGCAATTTTAGCATTCATGTAGTTCAAAATCGGAGATTTTGAACACGTATTGCGCAATTCGATTGCGAGGTTTCGGGCATCCGAATAACGTTCCTGTTCGTACAAATCAATGAGTTCTTGCAGACCTCTCGTCCATTCTGCATTCCCATCGAGATTGGAACAGTCTTCGGCATAAGCGTCCAAAGCCACACATGACATGCAACCAAAGAGCATTGTTACCAGTAATGTCAGGATTAGTCTCGTTTTCATGATTCGTTAATTTTGTCGATTAAGGAGTAGGTGATTAGGGATTTATTAATTATTTTTGTTTAATATCCAATCATCAACCCATTCTCCATTGATGCAAATTTGTCTTCCACTGATTTCATAATTAAGACATTTACCGCATTCACTTTTTAAAACAGAATTGTCATTTTCTAAATAATAATGACAGGAAACAGGATTATCATCAACTTCGCATCTAACATTATTACTCATAACGCCTACCACACCTTCCACATCCGTGTAATAATTATAAACATTATGACAATAAACCATATTATTAGAAAACAATGGCATGCAAACCGGATCTGAAGTTAAGAATAAATTAATTTTACTATTATTTATAAAGCTATTTCGTGTAAATCCATCCGGACATTGAACAAATAAACCATTACGCCCATTAAAACATAAATTAATATGTGTACCATTTTCATGTAGCGTAAATATACCGTTTTGACATTCACCATAAGAATATTTTCCATTATCCTGTTTGCATGAATAATTATTATCATTCGGAGATGATGCATAGCCATCAGAACAGCTAATACTAAAGCAATGGTCTTGAGACGGGCTACAGTTATTCCCTTCTTTATCACAATATGATGGCTGATAGAATTCACCATCACTTCTAACCTCATTATTAAAACAACATTCTTTCGCAAAAGGCAGTGAGAGCCATTGACTATTTTCGCAATAATAATAGTTGCCATTTATGCATTTTGAATTACTTGTTATGCATGGTTCATCTTTACAATTACTATGATTTTCATCACATCCCGATGGGGAACAATCAATTATCTTTATGCCTGAATCACTACAAATGTATGTTTTATTAGTTGCATCATCACAATATTGAGTCACATTAAGTGGCTCATAATCATTGCCCGAACACTGATTTAGAATTGTCTGAATACAAGCATACTTACCATACTGACATTCAGCAGTTTTATTACAGCTATTTCCATTCGTTGCACAACCGTTTTGGCATATCACTTCTTCCCCCCAAGTGCCCTCTTTACAGTCTTTAAATTTATTATCTGCACAGACTGGTTTGTTGCAATCTCTGCATTTAATTCCATTCAAGCACCCCAAACCTTCGCCACAAAGTTTGTTTTCCACCCATCCACCACCATTGCATCGAAATTCCATCCCATCTTCACATTTCTGAGTATTGTTTTGACACACTCCACAACCGGACCCATCAGCATTGCAGGAATACTCATTATTACATTTTTGTTCCCCGCCCCAAAAATGATCCTTGCAGACTTTATATTGTCCAACAATACCATCATCACGGCATTCTTGGGTGTCATTCGCACCACATTCATTACAGCCATTGCTATAACATCCAAATCCATTACAATCAGTCATCCTCCAATTATTCTCCATACATTGATAGAAATTACCATCAGAACGACATTCTGAAGTTGAATTATCGCATTTTTCACATGTTTCTTGTGTTTTTTTCCATTTTCCATCACGACACACATCGTAATATCCCCCCTCACACTTTTTATCGCCATCATCCTTACACTCTCGACATTCACCGTTTAAACACCCATTTTCACAAGGCTCTTCTTTAACATCCAGACCATCATCACAGGTCAATTTATTGCTATTGTTTTCATCGCATTTCGGATATTCATCTGCATCACACACCCGGCATTGCACATCATCGCAACCCAACGGGCAAATCATTCCCTCCTCCCAATGTCCATTATTGCAGGTAAATAATCTACCAGATTCGCATTTCGTTTCGTTTCCTGTGCATTCCAAACACCCATTACTATCGCACCCCATTCCATCACATGACTGTATCCGCCAACCATTTTCGTCACACATGAAGTACGAATCTGCCTCACATTTTGTTTTGCCCGCTTCACAAGGTTCACAATCCTCATCAGTCGAATTCCATTGTCCATTTTCACATTTTAATATTTTATTATCTTGACACTTTTTCTCCCCATTCTGGCACACACCGCACCCAACGGAATCACCGGTGCTATAACACCCAATCTGACAATACGTCGTTGCATAATAGTTTATTTCATCATCTTCATCGATGCATGTGACGTGTTTTTTCTCATCCGAAATACACATTGCGGCTTGTCCTGCTACGGATGAACAGACTTTATCTTTAGAATCACCTTTTGCATCGATACAGGTCACTGAACCATTACCGTCCTCATTAAAGCTGCCATAACATCCGGATTTGCATTGTTTTTTATCCCAACGACCACCATTACATATTTGAACTGTATTTCCTTTTGATTCAGAATCACTATCTATTCCTATTTTACCTTTATTATTTTCGCTGATATCTACAGTTTTTATATCAGGGTTATCAATGCACTTCGGCTCATCCGTGTCGTCACATTCCTTACAATAGCTTGCTTTGTCATTATCGATACAACCTTTGCTGCACTTGATATAAGTCCAATGGCTGCCTTCGCATTTCTTTAACATTCCGTTGTCACAAACAACGGCATTTTCTTCGCATTCAGAAACAGACTCAACACACATCTTGGATCCGGAAGCATTTTCGGTTGAATTCGAAACGCATTGGTCAGCACACTGATGTACTGACCAATGGCCGTCTTCACAGATTTTAAGCGAGTTTCCATCACAAATCACATTACCATCCAAACATTCGCGACATTCGGACTGATTCATCATTCCAAGTGAACAAACTATCCATTCACCATTCTGGCAAATTTTGTTGTTCGTGCTGTCGACATCGCCATCCTTGCACCTGTCAGCAGTCGTATAGCAAAAAGCTTCGTGTTCTTCATTGCCGGGAACACATCCATCCCTGCATGGAGTGATTGTAATCTGGAATGAAGCATCATCAGCCTCTCCTGAACTTTCGCATGTTTTTAGCAGATCATCGGAGCAGAACGGCTTATTTTCATTTTCACAACTCTTAACGGTGCATGAATAAACGCCATCTTCAGTATTTTCTCGGCATCCTTCACATTCTATTTCCTTATAAAGGCCATTCACGCAGATACTGAGTTTATTGCCGGTACAACTGCTTTCATTGTTAATACATCTACCGCCAGGCTGGAATTTGCTCTCGACATATAAACATGAATTACCGTCCACAAGAACAGGTTTGTCATCAAATTTACCGAAAGAACAGTTGAATTCATGACAAAGTTCATTGCCATTTTCATCTTCAACATTTCTGTAAGAAACCTGCCCATCAAAACATTCACAAGGTTCCTGCGACAGTTTCCATCTCGTTTTTCCGGTATATTTTTCCGATTGGCAGGTTAAAATATCATCAGCTTCACTGCAAAGTTCATTGATCTCATCATTTGCAACGCAAACGAACTTGGTCAAACCGTTGCATTTCACGGTATGAAGTTTACAACCGTCGTCAATTTCAGTTTCGAGGAGTTCGTGGCCGCAGGCATTCAGACATGCAGCAGCCATCACAAAGACAAGGAAATATATGGATTTCATGATTACCAACCTCGAATCTTAAAAAGTCATATGGAATGCGAGTCCACTGGGAGCGATTGAAACATTCAGTGTGGCGGATGAAGAGTCTTTGCCGAGATGCGTATATTTGTAGCCATAAATGCCGGTAAAAATAGCGCCTGTCACGGCCATGGTTAAACCAATTCCAAAGAGCGCGAGCCCTGCCTGATATTCCGATTTTAGCCGGTATTTTTTCTCGGCATAAGATTGAGGATAGCAAGTGTCGCCTGCACCGCATTCGGGCAAGCTGTAAGTCGTTCTGGAATTGTTCTTACTGTCGATGTCGTAGAAATTATCTTCGCCACCGTAATATTCGAAAGGATCCTTGTAATTTGCAAAAGTGAGTCCTGCACCAATGGCGGCGACGACGAGTCCGGCAATTCCGACACCGGCGCCAGCCCACATGGATTTTCCGGCATTTTCACGCATGCTTTCGACCTCGGTCGACGCCTGAACTTCGACGACTCTGTCGGAAAGATGCTGTGTTTTCAGCTGAAGCTGTTTGGTCTGTTCGAGCAAATCATCGGTTTCCTGGCGAAGATTTGCGACAGAAGATGCCGTTCTTTCGGGATGTTCTTTTTCGTATCTGGCATACCAGATTTTCTGAGCAGTTTCGGACGGCACAGCGATGACGTAAGTGTATTCGCTTGCATTCTGTAAATAATGCAGGGCCATGATGTCATCGCCAAGACCTTCGGCAACTTTTGCATCCATGTACGTCAGAATGGGTGAACGCGAACAAATTTTCCGCAATTCTTTGGAAAGACTTTGAGCCTCCACATATTTATGTTCAGCATGAAGGCTAATCATTTTCTGAATCCCGGCATTCCACTCGGGGTTCTGCCCCAAAGTCTCGCAATTTTCCTCTGCAAATGCATTCGTCACGAAACAGCACAAGACCACATAAGACAAAGGAAGTAATGGCGTAAAAAGAGCTCGGCGTTTCATAATACACCCTGAATAATTGCAAATCGGATTTGCAATGAAAACAGTGGGACAAATTATCTGTGACAATCACAGCATTTCATAATAATTATGAGCTAAAACTTCTTAAAGCACAATTAAATATACGATGGCTCAGAGACTGAGCCGTTACAACTCAGCAGAGGTGAATGCAAATCAACTGAAATATAGGC
>JAZRWV010000198.1:0-14098 GCA_045599925.1 Myxococcota bacterium | reverse complement strand
ACCCAAATCCCCGATGATAATGGGATACTGTAGCGATACCAGGCAAGATATACGCACTAGCGATACTTTACCATAGCATTTTGAAAAAATATATAATCGGCGCGTATTGCGTGTAGGGGGACTTTATCTCACCCGGGGCTTTGCCCCGATTTCTCAGTTCGCAATATGTAATGCACTTCGTTTCCTGAGCCAGCCTCCCCCCCTTGTCACTTCGTGATGTTCCCCCTCTCCATCATGGCGAGATTAAGGTAGCATTTCATTTGCATTTGCTCACTGAGCTCTGCAAAGCTAACCGTCCACCGGACGGTCAGCATTTCCGCTCTCCACCAAGGGCTGAACCCTTTGAAATCCGCAATGAATACTCTGCGAGATCTACCTACAATTTTTGCCATATTTTCGTTAAGAGCGAAATGTGTATCCCTTACCCATTCCGGTAAAAGCCATGTTTCTGTCTATATTTCACATTTTCCTTACCCCTGCTAATTTATAACACTGCATGAAAATATTTGTTCTTTGTCTATTGACAATACTCGTATTCTCACGATTCAGACCGAAAGCGGAAGCGGCTCTGTTAAACTTCACGTCATGAAGGCATGCGATGGCCAGATCGAAGTCGATCAGACCTGGTGTGAGGGAAGAAACATGACCGGTGATATGGCTTATCCCAGCATGATTGTTCGCATTCCCAAGGGCGATTATCAAATTAACATTGGAAATAAGGGGCTTGCCTGTGATGATAATGGTCAACCGCTTTCCGGACTCATTCCCGAACAAAAAGAAGATATTCAGGAACTGAAGTCTTCTGAAAATATACAGACTTCCTGCGTGAATGCCGTCCAGTATTCCGTTTTGGAAAAGAATAATCTGAATGGAACAGGAGACGCTGACTGGCAAAAGCAGACCGCCCATCCAATCAATGATATGAATTCGCTTAAGTCATATCTGGATACGCTTCGCGAACGCCATCTCGGCGAGTCGTTTGATGGCAAAGATAATTCGTCGCACTTCGTTTTTGACGATTATCCGGAAAAATACAAGGACTTCGATTTCAACGCCAGGATGATGGTTGCATTGGAAGGAGGTTCTCAGCCCAGCGGCGGTTATGGCATGACGGTTAAACAGGTCTGTGACAGTACCCTTGAATACGATGTCACATGGTGCGATGATCCGGAACTCGGTTATACCGCTGATATCGGATATCCTTTCATGCTCATCAGCCTGCCCAAAGGCCAGTATGAATATAAAGGTGGCATGGATTCCCATTACTGCAAATGAATTGATACAGACGTGTTGCGACACGTCTGCACAAATTGGTAAGGCAACGATGAACGTTGCCTATAAGGAAATACAAATGAATATAGTATTACAAAACAGCAAAAGCTGTAATATCAGATTGTTGTGGACTTGCATGATATCGGCAGTATTTGTTTTGTGCTTTTCGTCATGTAAACAAACGAACAATATCCCAACAGAGTCACAACAAGCTCTTCTAGCGCCACAAGCGAAAGAAACGACTGCGGAACCATCCCAAAGCGAAGCGACAAAAATTGATCCAAATGTTCCCACAGATAATCTCCCCAAAATGGTAGAACCAAAAGAAAATGATCAAAATATACAAAATATAAATGATCAGCAAAAGACAGAATCTAAATGCAATTGTCCATGTGCAGAAAAAACTGAATCGAATTCGGATGAGAATTCCAATGCTAATGATGAAGAGAAAGAATGTGACGATGAAGAAGATAACGAATCTTTTGGCGAGCATATCGACAGATTAACAGCTTTTAGTAAAAGAAATGAAATACAAGGCGATTTGGGCGAAACCAAATGGAATGACTTGATGCCATCTTTAACAACGTCCGAACTCAAAGTTTCTCCCGAAGAGGATGTCATTAAAAAGCTTGAATCGAAGTATAAGGAAAAATGTGCAATTCAGGGTTCTAAGACAGCTTCTGATGGTTCCTTGGTTGAATTGATATTCTGTTCTACATCTGATGAAACCGAGAATCATGTCGATAAAGCTACCGATAATAAAAATGAGTCTAAAAACAGTGACGGTATTCGTCGTTGCACGGGAGATTACGAATACTGTGAATATAAATGTGTTGACAGTGTATACTTAAGCTTACAAAGCCCTAAAGATCACCAAAAAAGAATATATGAAATTGAAACAAATTTCGATTTAAGCTTTGGTGAGTGTGTGGATATGTTTTCGGATAAGACTATACAGTTATCTGGGGTTGAATTACGAACATTAATCGATACGACTGGTCTGTATGTGCGGACAAAATGGACTTCAAAGCAAGGTCATGAGCATCCCGAAGTTGGTTTGAGTGACGAGACTTATACATATAAAACGCATCTGTTTGCCGGAGATAATCATCGGTTAGTCACATCATGGGATGATTCCAGTTACAATATTAGAAGTTCTTATGAGAAAGTTGACGGCAGCATCAAACATGAATATTCGGAGGATTATACAGAAACTTATATGTATTTTAAATCAGGAGAATTTAAACAGGAAACCAGTTCTGCAAATGATGAATCGAGTTTGATCAAATTACTTATAGAACGCCCATAAGGAACCTTTGTGTTAATATTTGTGTTGCATCGCCCCGTATCTCATTTTGTAAAATGAAATGAACTTTGGGTTTCGAGAGTATCGCCCCGACGAGTTGTGCCCAATATACGCGAAGCGCCGCGAGGCGTATTTTCCCATTCGAGCGCTGTGTACAACGCCTCAACTGGGAAAATAGCCGAGCGCAAAAGGGCGTATTTCATCCACAAAGCGGTGCTGCATGCAGCGCCGTTTTGCGGATGAAATAGACCGAAATAAATGCGCCGTATTGCAGATAGGCGCATAAATAGACCAAACACAAACAAGCATGTTATTAATATATTGTATTTGGCAAGCAATACGCTTGTTCATATGAGAGAGAATATCATGAAAAAAAATACGCCATTATCATTGCAATGAGTGTCCTATTAAGCGCATGTGCCGGCACGAAAACAGAACCAGTGTCTCAGTCGCAATCTGAAAAAGTTGAATCCGTATCTCAGTCGCAATCTGAAATAGCAGAAAATGCATGTGATCCCGAAAAAGCCATATGCGATTGTACGACGTGGCCTGAAGAAAATTGCATCCTCCCGCACTCGCTGGTTATGGAATTGCTCAAAAACGGTATTCATCCAAGCACCGCCAATGATTCTGGCAAAACGATGCTCATGAAGGCGCAAGATGTTGAAAGCATCAAGGCGCTGATCGCTGCAGGTGCAGATGTCACTGCAAGGGATAAACAGGGAAAAACGCCGTTGATGTATGCACCCAATATCGAGTGTGCCAGAGCACTCACGGCAGCCGGTGCAGATATCAATGCCAAAACGAACGGCGGAGCATCCGTTTTAAGTATACTAGAAAGTAATATTAACAAACATTATCTTGTTTATGCTGAGAATTCTGAGATAAAATTAGTTGTTGAATTTTTGAAGGCTCTAGGTGCAGAAAAGTAATTGATATATTAATTTATATATTTATTTTGGGTGGCTTCGGCTATCCCTTCGGGATACGCCTCGCGTTTCGCATCTATTGCCTGCGGCAATACGACGCTTTTTGGCGCTGCGCGCTACGCCACTATATTTGGTTGGCTCGCCTTGAGCCGCAAAAATTTGCGGCTCCACGGTTCGCTAACGCCGCTATCCCGTTGGGATACGCGGCGTTACTACAATTCTTCGATGGCAACCTCGCACGTCTTTTTGCAAACTCCCACGCCGACGGCAAATACCATTTTATAACCTTCTTTGTGATATGACTATGCCCATAACGCTCTGGTCACTTTCCGAAATCTTCCATCATCCCAAAGGATTTGCTTTTGGAACATTGACTTGCGCACTTTTTGTCGGCGTCGTATTCAATCTGCTTTTCCCAGATCCCCTTGCCACCATGGGACCTGAATTTGCCGCACTCACACTGATGTCACTTATATTGTTATGGTTCGGAATTAAGGCACTTCCTGCCTCAAAAAACAAACAGGCTGTTCAATCATAAATACTGCATTCATGACATGGTTGTCGAAACCAATTATTATAACACGCTAAAATGCCTGAAAAACGCATCCATTATGCAATTCATGGCGGTACTGATAATGCGGTTCATTTCATCATAATATTGTTTTAGAGGTTCATTATCCCCCAAAATAGTCGCAGTCGTATTCAGCTATGACAAAAATACCATAGCAAAAGACAGTTATGTCATATTGAATGCAGAATACATCTTCGCTAGTTAAGGTGAGTCAAGCAGATGCATAAAGATTATGCAACGCAAAATTTTAATGAAGTATTCCTTATAAGGAGAATTTATGATGAGAAAATTTACACTGCTTTCACTGTCAGCTGTTCTTGCCTGCATGTTTTCCAGTTGCGGAGAAGATAATTTGTCTGATAATGCTGAACTGTGGTCTTTTGTCAATTCATACGATTCGTACGATTCTGATTATCAGAGGATCGATTTTTCGGATGATCAAAATGCCAATGAATATTCATCATTTGAACCAAGCAAATTCCTCAATGTTCTGAATGATCCCGTGTCGACATTTGCCGCAGACGTTGATACAGCCTCCTACAGCATTTTCCGGTACATGATGAATAATAATGCTCTGGATTCCAATGCCCTCCTGCGCACCGAAGAGATGATCAATTATTTTAAATATGATTATCCGGAACCCAATGCGGATGAGCCATTTTCCGTGACGATGGAATACGTTCCGTGCCCCTGGAATGCTCAGACAAAGCTCCTGCTCATCGGTACGCAGACTCACAAAATCGATGTCGTGCCTCAATCTAATCTCGTTTTTCTGATCGATGTTTCCGGATCCATGGACTGGGATAATAAACTAGAGCTTCTTAAACAGTCACTCATTGCAATGCTTCCGACGTTTAATGAAAAAGATATAATTTCTATTGTCACTTATGCCGATGGCGAAAAAGTCGTTATCGACGGTGCCAATCCGGTTAAGGATCGCGAAAAGCTCACTAAAGCGATAGAAAATCTGAGTGCAGATGGCGCAACCGCAGGCCAGCGCGGAATGGAGATGGCTTATGAAATCGCAGAAAAGCACTTTATTGAAGGCGGAAATAACCGAATTATCATGGGTACGGATGGCGATCTCAATGTCGGAATCAGCAATCCGGAGGATTTAAAAGCCTTCGTGGAAAATAAGCGAGAACACGGTGTTTTCCTCTCGCTACTCGGCTTTGGCTGGGAAAATCTCAAGGATAATCGCATGGAAACACTCGCGGATAACGGAAACGGAAGTTATCATTATATCGACAGTATAATGGAAGCCGAGCGCGTACTCGTCGAAGAACGCAATTCAACGCTGTTTGTTGCAGCAAAAGATGCCAAATTCCAGCTCAGTTTTAACCCCGATAACGTCGCTGGCTATCGTCTGATTGGTTACGAAAATCGCGCACTGAAAACCGAGGATTTCACCAATGATGCGGTCGATGGCGGTGAAATCGGTGCCAATCACCAGGTCACGATGCTCTATGAAATCGTTCCGCCCGGCTCAAAAGCTGAAATTCAGGAACTTCGCTCTATGAAAGGTCCGGAAATTACCGCCAAATCAGGTCTTGGTACGTTTGCAGTTCGTTACAAGGTTCCAGGCGGCTCCGACGAAAGCATTCAGCGCGATTACGTCATAAACGTCACCGAAAGTCCTAATTTCTCCGATAATATTGCACTTGCTGCCTCCGTCGCAGAAACCGCCATGCTCATCAATCATTCTATTTACAGCGGAAGCGCATCATTCGATTCCATTCTCAGTCAGCTTGCCAATATTAAAAATATTTCCGATGATAAATATAAATCTGAATTTGTAGAACTCGTTCAGAAAGCAAAAATCCTGGTAAACGCGACAGAAACTTCAAAATAATTAATATTCTGTGACGCAGGGACGCAATATATTGCATCCCTGCGAGCTCGCCTATTGCCTTCGTCAATACGGCTCGCTACGCCGGCTATGAACGCTGGCGAAGACATCCTGAACGGACGTCTCCGCTGCGTTCATACGCCGACGTTACTGCATTTGTATGAATACCAATATTCGTGCGCATACGCATCATCATATGTATATGCATGTCACGGATGCCCGGGTTGGCGGATTTATTTATCCCTCAAATCATTCGGATTCAAAGGGCATCAGCAGTGAACTCAATGGTTTGGGTGGAAAAGTCTTTGCAATTCCGATCTCAATTCCAGGGAATTACAAGGATTATCAAGAATTTTGCTGTGCAATAAAAACGTCAGAATCAGATTTTATTTCAAAAATATTCCTATCTATTCAGCCGTGAGCTCGCGCACCTTCGGCGCGCGGGTAAAAAGCAGGGGGAGATATAGCGTCAACCGCCCCGTCTTGCCTACGGCTTTGAGGGACCTGGTTATTCAAGTCGGCGTTTTCCAGCCGCATTGCAAACATCATTTTTTACTGAAGAAAATATATCTTGCACGCGCTTCAAACGCTTGCGTTCATGCGCGTCCTTTTAGGTTCATCCGTGACTTAAGAAGGGCTGAACAAAACTCAATTTCAAGGCTGAATCGGATGAGAGCCGGAAAAGCAGGCCTGTAAAGACGTGTCATGACACGTCTACAGGCCAATAGCCATGCCCACCAAATTAAGCTATCACGAAATTCGAGGAAACAGTGCGGTTTCCGTCGTTATCGATGATCAGGCAGGCAAATTGCGGGTGACGCGCAACATAAGCGAGAGCTTCCTGTGGCTGCATCACGAAAAGTGCAGTTGAAAGTATGTCGGCTTCGAGTGCGGTCGGCGCAGTCACTGTAACAGACGCGAGGTTCGGGCTGTGCCCAGTGCGAGCATCGACGATGTGATGGAAAAGTTTGTCGTTCTGATAGAAGATTTCGTAGTTTCCGGATGTCGAAACAGCCGAATTGTTCATGGTCAGATAGCCGGGGAAATTGCCGGATTTTGCGGGATCCTGAATCGCAATGCGCCATGCGTCGGCATTTTGTGGATGACCGGAGGTGCGGATTTCACCGCCTGCATTGACGAGGAAATTCTCAATGCCATGTGCATGTAGAATCTGAGCTGCGCGATCGGCAATAAACCCAGGTGCGGCGCCATCCAGCGTGATTCCCATGCCTGCCGGCATCGACAGCGTATTGTCGGCCAGCTGAATCTGCGAAGCATCGATATGCGGAAGAATTTCTGCAATTTCAGCATTCGTAGGTGTATGACCGGATTTTGAACTTTTCTGGAAGAAATCGATGAGCGGTTTGACCGAAATATCAAAAGCCCCATTCGTGTCGCGATGATAGAAATCACAGGCATTAAAAAGTGCTGCAAGTTCAGCAGGAATGTGTTCCAGCTTGCTTTCTGCATTGAATTTGCACACCGGAGATGCGTTGTCATAACGCGTCAAAAGGCGTTCCATCGAGACAACGTCGTTAAAAGCGGCTTCTACGGCGTCTTCTGTTTGCATCTGCGAACTTCCGATGGCCGTGATATCGACATGGGTTCCAATCGCATTTTTAGACTGAGAAACACGATATTGGCCGTCATGCATCAAGGATTCGAGCGAGTCCTTATGGGCAACTGCAACACCAGCTGCGGCAGCTGCTCCGCCAATGGCAAAGAGTTTGAGAAATGAACGGCGATTCATAGGATTTCCTTATATGTTGAGTCGTTTGGAATTCGTTTTTGACGATATTGGGATTCAGAAATGAGAAAAGAAGATTTCTTCTTCAAGAAAGTTGAAGCTATGCCGATGCTTCTTTATCTTTATTCTGTTCCGCAGCTTTTTTGCGGATGTCGGCAAAGATATCGAAAGCTTCCTGTTTGGGAATTGGGCGCAGAATCTTGCGAGGACATTTTTCGACGCATGCCTGCCCACAGTCGCCATCATAAGAAAGACATTTGTGTGCATCGATGTGAACCATATTGTCGACGACAGAAATCGCGCCTGCGGGACATTGCTTGACGCACATTTTGCAGCCGATACAACCAACTTCACAGACATCCTTGACTTCTTTACCAAAGCCTTTGGACGAACAGGGAACATAGACTTTTGCTTCGGCCGGCATGACTTCGATGACCTGTTTGGGGCAGGTTTTCGCGCATTTACCGCAACCAACGCATTTATCGGCATGAATAAACGGCATGCCGTCGCGCATTTCTATGGCTTTGAACGGGCATGCGCGCATGCAGTCGCCCATCCCAATACAGGCATACTGGCATTTGGAGGGACCGCCATACGCCAGATTTGCGGCCGCGCATGAATCAAATCCGATATAGAAATGCTTGTGCGAAACATGTCCATCCTGACGATCACATCGGAGGCGCGCAACGGAATTTTCGCGTTTAGCCATTTCTTTGCCGGTAATTTTAGCGACTTTGGCACCGACAGCTTCTTTTCCTGGAAAACAGAGATTGGGGGGAACATCCGGATTTTCAACCACAGCGCGAGCGTAACCTTCGCAGCCGGCGTAACCGCATCCGCCGCATTGAGCCTGAGGAAGCACTTCCATGACTTCTTCGACTTTGGGGTTCTTTTCAACGGCAAATTTATGCGCGGCGAGCGCAAGACCAATGCCGAAAAAGATGCCGATAGATCCCAGAAGTGCAAGACCTGTCAGCGCGATTTGTATGAGTTCTGTTTGCATGTTTCGTGATTTTTATGGTGAATTTCTTTTTTGTTTCACGCCGTTGGCACAAACAAAAAAGTCGATAATAGAAAACTTTAATTTGCCGTTGCTTTGCAACGGCGACATTGCACATTGCACATCGCACATTGCTAATTGATTTGCAGTCCTGAGAACCCGAGGAACGCAAGTGCAAACTGACCGGCAATGATAAAGGCAATCGGAAGTCCTTTAAAACACTGGGGAATGTTTGCAAGTTCAACGCGTTCACGCACGCTTGACATCAGATAAAGGGCGAGCAAAAATCCGCCGCCAGCCCCCAAAGCAAGCATGATTGTTTCGATGAGATTGTACTGATAACTCGCCATATACAGCGGAACCGCAATGATGATACAGTTTGCAATGACGAGCACGAGAAAAACACCGAATGCATTGAACAAAATCGGATTGATTTTGCGAAGAATCGTATCGACAGCCTGAACAGTTAACGAAACGAGTCCAATAAAAACGACGACTTGCAGAAAATCCAGATGGAACGGAACCAGAACATATCGGTTGACGAACCAGCTCATGACTGCAGAAACGAGCATGACAATCGTAAAGACGATACCCATACCGGTTGCAGTCGTTTTGCGTTTGGATGTGCCCATGAAAACGCAGAGTCCGAGGTATTTCGTAAAGACATAGTTGTTGATGAGCAGTGCAGAAATGAGAATCGAAATCAGATACCCCCAATAGGAACGAGAGACTTCGGTCGAAATGGCACCTGTTCCCGGAACAAGTTCCGGGGCTTTGACCATGTGTGCATTTGCCTGATTGAGTGGATCGGCAAAAGAAAGCGTCATTTTCTGACCTTCGACGGTCACTTTTTCCGGATGCATCTGGATATCCGGGTCATTTTCTTCAAAGACGATAAAGGTTTCAGCAGCCGGCGCCTGTGCAACCGGCTGAGCAGTTGTCAGAACAATTTCATTCGTGCCTTCAAAGCCTTTTTCTTTGACAAAACCATCCGATTTTTCACTCGGAAACAGCATGAGCAATGCAGTGACTGCAAATATCGCGAGTACAGATGCGATGACGATGAAAATATCACGCGTTTTCTTTTTCATGATTTCTGCTCCATGCGTTCGCGATATTTGGCTTCAATCCAGTTAAAGAAGGCCATCATCAAGCCGACGACGAAGAAGCCTGCACACGGCAAAATAAAGAAGAGTAAAGGTTTGAATCCGAGTACATCGTAGCCGAAAATCGTTCCGGAACCGAGGAGTTCTCGGACAAAACCAATAGAAACCATGCCGAACATAAACCCGACGCCCATACCAATGGCATCAAACAGCGAGTCAGAAGGCGTTTCTTTGCAGGCAAAAGTTTCGAGACGCATCGTGATAATGGCAAAAGCCACGATGAGTTTGATGAAAATGCCCATTTCGGCATAAGCCGCAGGAAATACGGCCGCCAAAACGAGATCGATGACGGTTACCCAGGTCGCAATCGTCAACGTATAAGTCGGAATACGGATGCGAGGGTGAATCCAGTTTTTAAAGATAGAAATCGTCAGACTCGAAAAGATCTGAACGAAGAGAACGGCGACACCGAGCATTAATCCCGTTTTAATCGACGTCGACATACCGACGGCCGGACACATCGAAAGCGCCAGCTTGAAAACCGGGTTCTGGCTGAGAATGCCCCGTGTTACCAGTTGTCCTTTGGATAATTCGTTTGACATAATTGACGTACTCTGGGGCTAAAAATTCGTTTGAATGTTCTGGGATTGAATGGCTTTATCGAGGGCATTCATGCGATAGACAAATTTTTTCACCATCGCCTGATTTCCGTTCAACACGGATCGCGATGAAATCGTTGCCCCCGTCAGGGCATAAATATCATCACCTGCATGTTCAGAACGGAGTTTGGAGGCTTCATCTCCAGTGATTTTGCCAGTAATTGCTGATCTCAAATCATCAGGCATCGGTTTTCTGACGACATTTGCCGAAATCAGCTGTTCGTAGGTTTTGCCTTCGAACTGACCTCTGAACCACTTCTGTTCGATTTCTGCACCGAGGCCGGGATCTTCCTCGTGTTCGAGAACTTCAAATCCGAGCATCGTAAAGTCTTTATCCAGGGCCATCTTAACTCGAATTGTCGTCTTGAAGCCGGGGTATTTGCCGTCGAGGATATAAGCTGTTCGGACGCCATTATCGGTGACAAGAATCAGTGAATCGGCATAACGGGCTTCGGTTTCGGCATCCATGACCGCTTGAACGGCGGAATTGCGATCCCCTTCGTTGCGAAGTTTCGTGGCTGTCACATCCATCGAAAGCTGACGAACAAAATTGCCGCTCAAATCGAGTTCAATCAATGCATATTTTTCACCGATTGGGAGCAAATAGCCAATCGACTGGTTCTCACCTTTGGTGAGGATATAACGATAAATCGTATGCATTGCCATGGTTTGCGGAGCTGGATTGGCTTTGTCATAACCAAGAATCGAATACATCACGCGTTCATCGCGAAGCTGTTCGTTCTTTTCTTTGGCATCATGCGTCAGGACAAACGCCAACCCCATGATGAGACCAGCTAAAAGACATGTTACGGTCAGACGAATGACAATGCTCGTGATATCTTTAAAGGCGGACTTATTCATCATTTATCCTCCTTTTTATCTTCAGCTTTTTCAGGCTTTTCTTCAGCTTTTTCAGGCTTTTCTTCAGCTTTTTCAGGCTTATCTTCAGCTTTTTCAGGCTTATCTTCAGCTTTTTCAGGCTTATCTTCAGCTTTAACGTTTTTCTTTTCTTCGGGTTTGGATTCCTGTTTCTTTTCTTCGGGTTTGGGTGAGAAACGTTTGCGTTTGAACCAGCCGTCGAGGACGGTGCTAAGCGGGTTCATGAGCAAAATGGCATAGCAAACACCTTCGGGATATCCGCCTTTGAGACGAATGAGTACTGTAATCGCACCAATAGCAGTTCCGAAGATGATTTGTGACATCTTGTTGGAAGGAGAAGTCACGTAATCGGTAGCCATAAAGAAAGCACCGAGAATGGCGCCACCGGAAAGAACCGCGAGCAACGGATCCCCGGTAAAGAGCGTTTCGCCGCCGAAAATCCACGTCATCAAAGCGATTGTGGCGAGCATTGAAACGGGAATATGCCAGGAAATATATTTTTTCCAAATCAGGAAAAGACCGCCGAGAAGCAGCAACACCCCCGAGGTTTCGCCGATACATCCGGGTTTATAGCCGACAAAGAAACTGCCATAAAGACCGGCTCCGGTTCCGAAATGTTGACGAAATGCTTCAGAACCCTGCTCAGCCATTGTTCCGAGCGGAGTTGCAGAGGTGACGGCATCCACAGCAGGCATGCCATTGAGAGCGGCAATCCAATGACCGGCTGCACCGAGGTCGCCAAGAGCAATGGGCATAATCCACGCAGCCGTCATTGCAACCGGAAATGTAACCATTAAAAAGGCGCGGGCGAGTAGTGCCGGGTTAAAGATGTTATAACCGAGCCCCCCCATGAGCTGTTTGCCAATAAACATTGCCATGACGGCACCGAGTATCGGCAAATGAAGTGGAACGCCAGGAGGCATGACAAATGCCATTAAAAGCCCTGTCAGAACTGCACTGCCATCTGAAATACGGATCGGACGATGCATGAGTTTCTGGCATAAAGACTCAACGCCAACGCAGCTTCCAATAGATATCGCTGTCAATGCAAGAACTCGCCATCCAAACAACACGGTGGCAAGGATGAGGACCGGACAAAGACAGGCAATGACGGTCCACATGATTTTAGGTACAGATTCCCGATTTTTGATATGCGGGGAAATCGAAACGGTTAAACTGTTCATGTCGTTAATTTCTAAGCGGTTTATTTATTTCTGAGCTGTTGTTTGGCCATTCGAATGAGCTGGACAAGAGGACGTTTTGCAGGACACATATAGGCGCAGGAACCGCATTCAAAGCAGTCTTTGATGCCAAATTGTTCGGTTTCCTTTCCTTTTCCGGCTTCGACATAGAGGGCGATTTCTTTGGGTTCAATGCCCATCGGACAGGCATCGAGACACCAGCCGCATCGAACGCATGGACCGCCGACATTTAAATCGACTTCGTCTTCTGTGAGGAAAAGGATGCCCGAGGTTGTTTTAGTCGTCGGCGTGGAAAGATCTGAGGTGGCAAATCCCATCATCGGACCGCCCAAAATGACTTTTTTGACGTTATCGGTTGTTCCGCCGAGGTATTCGACGATGTCGGAAATGCGCGTGCCGACTTTGACGAGCAGATTTGCGGGGCGTTTAATGCCTTTGCCGGAAACGGTGAGAACGCGTTCGTACATGGGTTTGTGAAGCACAATGGCTTCATAAATGGCATTGGCTGTGGCGACATTCTGCACGACGACGCCGACAGAGGCCGGAAGCGCGCCGGAGGCAATGCGCCGACCGGTTATGGCAAAGATGAGCTGCTTTTCGCCCCCCTGCGGATATTTGGTCTTGAGCGGACAAATCGTGATTTCATCGAAACTTGCTGCTGCTTTTGTCATGGATTCGATGGCATCCGGTTTGTTGTCTTCAATGCCGATATACGCTTTGTGCACGCCAAGAACTTTCATCAAAATGCGCACGCCTTCGACGATTTCTTCAGATTTTTCGAGCATCAGGCGATGGTCTGCGGTTAGATAGGGCTCGCATTCCGCGCCGTTGATGATGAGGTCGGTAATGGTCATGCCCGCAGGCGGTTTGAGTTTGGCGTGTGTTGGAAAACCTGCGCCGCCGGCGCCGACTATTCCCGCGTCTTTTATCGCATTGAGCAGGTCATCTGGCGTCAGATTGTTCCATTCGTGCTTTGTATATTCCGGCGCAGCGGCTTTTTTATCCGGCTCAATGATGATGGCCGGTGCCATGATTTTAAGCGGATGGCCTGCATTTCCGATATTTTTGACTTTACCTGCGCATGACGCATGGACATTACAGCCGAGCCCGGTTTTGACTTCACCAATGACCTTGCCTTCCGTTACGACGTCGTCTTTTTTGACAAGGGCTGCGGCCGGTGCGCCGATATGCTGCCCAAGCTGAATCGCAAGTTCTGCCGGAACGGGCATCGTTTCGATCGCACAATTCTGCGCCAATTCTTTATTTGCTGGCGGATGAACGCCACCTTTTCTAAAGGTTAAAAGTTGACCTAGTTTTCCCATAATTCTCCCCATGACGAGAAAAAACCGCACGTTTCTCGCCCTTTATGGCCCTTTCGTCAAGTGGATAAGGGATTATTTGATTTTTGGGGCCTTGCTATTGGCCGAAACGGCCAATACGCAAGGCAGCGCGGTCTATCGCTTCGCGATACGGCCGCGCAATCCCTTGCCCAGATATACAAAACGCGATACGAAAACAATCCCACTCAATTCAGCGTGGCATATCGACATGTTCAACTGCTCATTGCTCATTGCTCAT
>JAZRWV010000197.1:0-2236 GCA_045599925.1 Myxococcota bacterium | reverse complement strand
TGCTTGCAAAAAAGCTCAAAAGATTTTTCCTGATGACGAAAAATATGAGAATCTTCACACTCAGCTCCTCCTTGAAAAATCTTCCAAAAATGCCCTCGAAGAAGCTCGAAATGCCCTCGATGAGGAATCATGCAGAAATGCTCTTGAAGCTCTCAATACCATCGAGCAGTCTACCTGGGCTGCCAGACAAATGAACGATGGCGATCTCAAAAATAAAGCTAAGGATTGCCTCGAAAAAACATTCCTTTCCCGTGCCATGGCTTCTATCGAAGATGGAAACATTGCCGATGCTGAAATCGCTCGCGATGAAATACAAAAAATACGTCGTGAAAGCCCGAATATCGCCGCTATTAACGATGCAATCAAAGCAAAAACTGCTAAATCCTCTGGCAGCAGCTCAAGACCTAAACCCGCCGCAAACTCAGAAACCGCTCCTGCACCCAAGCCTTCTTCTGCCCCCTCTGCAGATGGAGAAGAACTCTGCGCAGAAGCCGTTAAGGCTAAAGTGAGAAAGGATACCTGTAAAGCTTACAGACTTTACAAAAAAGCCCAAAAAGCCGGTTGGGCAAATGATATTTGCAAAAAGCAAGGCGAACTTTACATTAGCCTACACGCCGCTGAATGCAACAAATAATCATTACACAACAAAAAAGCCGCTTAATGCGGCTTTTTTATTGGATGTCGTTCTGGCATAAAACCGAATAAAATAAAGCCGCTTTAAGCGGCTTTATTTTATTCGCAATTTCGTTTCGTGCGACAATGCTCACAGTAATACACTTCTTTGCGTTCTCGACCGAACCCAAGAATATACGGAATCACACAAAATACCCCAAGAACCAGGAATAAAATAATCATCGCTACAATTCCGCCGCTCGTCAAATTGCCATATTCCTGCTTTTTTATCATAGCCTTGCCACAGTTCGGACAACTCTTTTCAAGCGGATAAATCTTTTCTTTTGGCCTGTTTCGTTTGTCGTTCTGCGCATAATCCTGCACAAAATTTCCAAAATGGGCATTCAGGTCTGCATTATTCGGAGCTTTTTGTGAGGCTTCTGATGAGTTTGAATTTCTTCCAGCTATTGCATCAAGCTTTTCTGCAAGAACTTCATCCCGGGTGCGATCATTCTTATGTATTTCAATCCAATCATCGACATGACGAATGACTTCTGCTCTCGTTTTATACTCAATCTGAGCGACTTTTTCTGCATAATATTCAAAGTCGGATGCACTACGAATCGCAGCCATTGATGGAAGAATCTGCTCATAATCTACCGGAACAAGCAGCCAGCGTTCAATAGTTTTATAGGCTTCTGACTCTGTCATATGAGTCTCCTACAAATTAAACAAAACTTTCTGTTTTCCCCCCTGCTGCTGATACGGCAGCGGAGCACCTGCAACCGGATTATGCTCCAGATAACCTTCAATCATTCGACAAATATTGTCGGCATCATCTGCATTATCCACATAGTTGAGATTCGATGTGTCCAGAACATAAACCGGACAACGCGTCCAATTTTCCCAGAGTCGATAATATCTGGTGCGAAGTGAATTCAGATAATCCGCCTCAATAACCTGCTCTGCATCAATCGAACGTCGCGCAATTCGGCTTAAAACAATATCCGTCGGCGCATCCAAAAACATGATGAAATCCGGAATGGAAACATGATGACTCAGAAGTTCTGTAAATCGATTATAGAGATCCATCTCGTCATCATTCAGCGTCTGTTCTGCAAAAATTCGATCCTTATCAAACAGATAGTCCGCAACGGTCAAATCATCAAACAAATGCTTCTGCAACAGCGCAATCTGCTGCTGATAGCGGCTTGCCAGATAAAACATTTGAGCCGGAAATGCATAGTGCTCGGGATCTGCATAAAAACTCGCCAGAAAAGGATTGGCTTCGCAGGGCTCAAGCACCAATCTCGCTCCATAGCGCTTATTCAAAAGCCGGCAAAGACTTGTCTTACCGACCCCAATTAATCCTTCAATCACGATGTAGTTTGACAAAACAACCCCTCTTCGATTCGGATTCAAACCTTTCTGGCACAAAAGGCTACTTACTTTAAACCAGTTTGCTCAGAAATTGAAGCATATTGTCTCAAAACCGAAACAACCCGTATTCTGTGAATCGTCTTGCAATTTCATAAAACATCAGGTAATGAGACAACTTCAGTGGCCCTGTAGCTCAGATGGATAGAGCTGGAGATTCCTAATCTCTGTAAGTCGCGAGTTCGAC
>JAZRWV010000196.1:0-3947 GCA_045599925.1 Myxococcota bacterium | reverse complement strand
TCGACATTGAATGAAGAATTGTGTTATAGTGCCCCATGGTTCGGATCTCCTTGCTACATGGTGTTTTCGTCGACTTCCTTATAGCATATTTAGAAATCCGAACCAGCTATTCTACGCAATTTTTGTGGGACAGCAGTGGTTGCATACCATAGTGCATTGAAACTGCTGTGTGAGCTTTATCATCTTCGCAAGGATGAATTCGATAGGCTTGCTAATGAAGAAAAGTATCTATTAACGATGAATGCTGCGCGTTCGGATAAGGAGCGCATGCTTCGTTGGTTTCATAGCGGTAAAATCGTTGAAATCGGTCCCGGTGGTGGGGTTGTTCTCGAGCTGCTCGAACAGAAATTTCCTGATGCGGAAATTATCGGACTCGATTTGAGTCATCAGGTCATTCTCGCTCTTGAGCAGCGCAAAAAACAAAATAATGCGCGTTGGCAGGTCATCGAAGGAAATGCTTTTGAACTGCCTTCGTTGTTTGAAAAAGATAGTCTTGATGGCGTGATCTTTTGCAGTATTTTGCATGAAATATACAGCTATGTTGAAGCTGAAGATGGTTCAAAATTCCATCTGGAATCAGTTCGCAATATGCTTCAGGCTGCATTTAGAACGCTAAAACCTGGTGGCAGAATTCTGATTCGCGATGGCATTATGCCTCCTCACGCCATGCGTAAACTTAAGTTTTTATGTGATGATGCAAAGGTATTTTTTGAGGCATTCTGCAAAGAGTTTAAAGGTCGTACAGTCATTCCGAATTTTGTGGAACCCGATACTGTTCTGCTCGATAGTGCGGATGCAATGGAGTTTATGTATACCTATACATGGGGCCCTGATTCGTTTCCGTATGAAGTGCGAGAACAATATGGCATCATGAGATATTCTGAATATTGTCGGAACATTCTGGAATGGCTTGGTAAAAAGGCCAGAATTGTTCCTGTTTCGCCTGAAGAAGCCTGCTATCTGCAGGAAGGATATGTGACCGCACTTAAGGATCGTCTGCTTTTGATGGATGTAGATGGAAATGAAGTCAGGTTTCCAGCTTCAAATGCGATTATTGTCATCGAAAAATGCGGCGGATAGTCTTTTGATTTATCGTGATACAATGTGATTCATGAATTATGCAGAATGCTTAAGGATATCGATGATTTTTGTGTTAGAATACACAAGGTTGAACTTTCCTGAAAAGGGGATAATGAAATGAGAAATTCATATTTTTTTGCTATTTTTTCAATCATTGCAGGATTTTGTGCATACGGTTGTTCAGATTTCGATTGCGAAAATGGTCAGTGCATTGAGAATTATGGCGTAAATCCTGAGTTTTCGGTATCCAGAGAAGCTCTGACTGCACAGTGCAGCATTTCAGTTGTTGGTTATGGGTCCGTTGCTATGGAAACGGATTATGTTCCGAATGTGACGTGGTGCGAAAACGGAAATGCTCCGACGGAGGCATTAAAAGCCCAGTCTGCTGCAGCTCGAACTTTTGCTTATTACAAAATCAGTTCCGGGGGGACTCCTGTCAATAATAGCCAGGGCGATCAGGTTTATAAATGTACAGACAGAACGCCAAGTGCGGCTCAGCTCCAGAAGTGCCAGGATGCTACGAATGCAACTTCTGGTTATGTCATGACATATAAGGGAACGATCACGGCGGGATTTTATGTTTCCGGCAGTAAAGGCGCATGTCTGAATTCAAACTGTGATTATGTCGGAAACTCATCTTCATCCTGCTACGTTTCTCAGCAGAAATATGTGACTTATAACTGGGGCAAATCCGGAAATAAAGCAAATGGATTTACGCAGACAAGTCTCGGATGGGTCAATGACGGCAATTATGCCAATCGTGGCTGCATGTCTCAGAATGGTGCATCATGCCTCTCCAATATTGGCTGGGAATGGCAGAATATTCTGAAGTATTTTTATGGCGCTGATATCAATATCGAAAAAGCTTCCGGAACCTGCGTGACTGAGACGAAAAAATGCGAAACGACATTGAGCAAGTCCGGAACGATTATTGATGAAGAAGATCCTTGCTTTTCAAAAGCAGCATCGGAATCCTGGTATAATGTCAATTCCGGATATAATAATCACCTGTATTATACCTATGTTTGGGATAAAGCTGCTGAGGCAGTGGGCACCTGGACTGTGAATGTCACGAGACCGGGAACGTATGAGGTTTTTGCTTATATTCAGTCTGGCGTCGGTGCTGTGAGTGAAAAAGCACCATACACAATTCGTGCTTCGGGGAAGAATAATAACATCGCTATCAATTTGTCTGGAAAATCCGGTTGGGTTTCACTTGGTAAATATACGTTTGCATCAGGTGGCGATCAATACGTCAAATTGTCCGATGCATCCGGCGAACCTTACACAGATAAAAATGGTAAGCGTATCTTATTTGACGCCATCAAATTTGAAGATGCCCAGATTTGTACCAACGCCTGTACTGAAGGTGCAACACAGTGTTCCGGTAATGGCGTTCAGAAGTGTACCAAAGGCAGTAATGGTTGCACATCGTGGGGAGCCGCAACAGCCTGCGGTTCAAACCAGGTGTGCAGTGCCGGAAAATGTATTGCATCTTGTACCAATGCCTGCACTGAAGGCAAAACACAGTGTTCCGGTAATGGCATTCAGACGTGTACTAAAGGTAGTAATGGTTGTACATCGTGGGGAGCTGCAAGCACCTGTGGAACAAATCAGGTCTGCGAAGCTGGAAAATGCGTCGCCTCATGCTCAAATGAATGCAGTGAGAATGGTGCACGAGAGTGTTCAGGCCAGGGGTATCGAATTTGTGCAGATTTGAACAGTGACAGTTGTCTCGAATGGTCATCGGTAAAGAATTGTTCTGCAAATGAGACTTGTTCCAAAGGTGCATGTGTCGGAACAGAACCCGCCTGCACGGATGAATGCTCTGAAGGAAGCATCGTTTGTGCTGGTAATGTGTTGAAGAAATGCGGTCAATACGATGACGATTCATGTCTGGAATATAACGAAGTCGAATGCGAGGCTGGAACTGTATGCCGAAACAATCAATGCATTCCAGAGGAAACGCCATGTGAAAGTTCATGCATGGAAGATACGGTTAAATGTGATGGAAATGGTTATGTAACTTGCTCTGATACCAATGGCGATGGATGCTATGAATGGTCATCTGAACGTGTTGAATGCCTGGATAATGAAGAGTGTGTGGATGGTGAATGTCAGCCTGTTGAAGAGGAAGTTGCTGAATGCCTGACAGAAATCGATGGTCGTCCATCCGTGATTATTGATGATTCAGATGGCTGTTTTACCAGAAATGCTTCATATGATTGGTCTGTCGGTGATGGTTATGGCTATAATGATTATCTGTATTACGCAGGCGTTTCGAATCGTGGTGTCGATGCTATTGGACGTTGGACTCTGAATGTCACTAAAGGCGGAGATTATACCATTTATACCTATGTCGAGAGCGGCTTTGGCTCCGTTACAGAAAATGCTCCATTTGTCGTGCGAGCTTCCGGTGTGAATCACAAAGTATCTATCGACATGACTAAAGCCTCTGGTTGGATAAAACTTGGGGATTTCTCGCTGAAGAAAGGTGTAAACCAATACGTTGAGCTTACAAATGAAACAGGTGAATCGTCTGATTCGCGTAAAAGGGTTCTGTTTGATGCGATAAAAGTTGTCCCAAACGATGAAGAAGTGGGTGAGGTTGAAATGGATGAAAGCCGTGATCCAGGCTTGACTCTTCTTTCCCCATCTTGTTCGGGAATGCCGCAAAATAGGAGTACAGGCGCATTTGCTGTGTTTGGGATTCTCGGGATTGCAGGCGGGATCGTTTGGCGCAGACGTAAGTCTTGTTGAAAAAAATGAAAAAAAGAGTTGACGTCGGAGGGTAATACACTTATAAGGCGCGTCGTTCGATGGAACTCAAACTTGAGTTTCTGGCGAATGGTGGGTGTAGCTCAGTT
>JAZRWV010000195.1:0-4551 GCA_045599925.1 Myxococcota bacterium | reverse complement strand
TTTGGGCAAAAGGTGAAGCCTTGAACGACAATCTCACCCTCGTGGTCATGTTTCATGCCACCTGCAGTAACTAGTCGTTTCAAGGCTTCGTTCGTGTTAGCTAATCACGAACTCAAACGCAACCATACAAGTTGTAACATTCATTACAATAATAAGAACCTATTTTCTCGACTTTAGGGCTTTTGGCCGCTATGCTGTATAATTTGTAATTTCTGGAGGCTTTTCACCTCCCCTTTTTCTGTAAGGAATTGGCAATGAAACGTTATTGGCACTACACTTTGATAGCTGCATTACTTTGTGGCTGTGACGCATCTTCCTCAACGTCCAATCCGGGGGAACCTCCAGAAGACCCTGGTGAAATTGTTGTAGAAAAAACATGCGAAAACATGTCTTGCCCAAACGGTTGCTGCAAAGACAAATGCGTCAACTTTCAATCCGATCTGAACAATTGTGGACGATGTGGCACGAAGTGTGACAATTACTGCCTTAACGGCGAATGTGTAACAACATGTTCAGGTGAAAATGCAAGAATCTGTAGTGGAATCTGTGTCGATCTCGCCCAAAATTCCGATAATTGTGGAGCCTGCAATACGGCCTGCGGCCCTCACATGCACTGCGATAATAAAGCTTGTGCTTGCGATTCTGGTTTCTCAGACTGTGATGGAAATGCGCTCAATGGATGCGAAAGCCAAGTCAGTACATGCGAGTGTACAAACGGCGAAACAGCGCCATGTTACTGGGGCCCCGTAGGCACTGAAAATGTCGGCCGTTGCAAAGCCGGAGTGATGACCTGTGAAAACGGCATGTTCCTGTTCTGCGAAGACTATATTCCTCCGACTTATGAAATTCCATTCAACGGTATCGACGACGACTGCGATGGAGAAGTCGATGAAAAAATCGATGAGGATGGGGACGGTTATTACTACGGTTATGACGACTGCTGCGACAATTTCACTCAATGCGAAGTCGAAGATCCATCAAAAGTCAATCCGGGGGCGCATGAAGTTCCTGGTAACCAAATCGATGACAATTGCAACGGCCTCATTGACGAAGACGACTCGGTTCTCTGCTCCACAAATGCTCACGCTTTTGATTCCAACAGCACTTTAACCACTTCTGATGCGGTTCTTCTTGCTAAAGCCATGGACATCTGTGAAGAAGCGGAAAAAGATGGATCCGGGCTTATCTCTGCAGAATTCCTTCTGGCCGACGGTTCTCCTCTTCCCAAAACGGGGGATAAATCCGTCTGCGGAACGACGACACTCATTTCTCCTGCAGATCAAGTAGCCGTTGCAACTGATCTCGGTGGAATCGTCAGACCAATCAAAGGCACAATGGCCATCCTTGCTTCCGGCAAAGCCATGGGCAAGGAAAATACTGGTTACAAAGACTGCGTCGGCACAGAAGTTGAAGCTCCCAAAATCTTCCTCAATGCTCATAATGGCGTACTCCCGGTCAGTGATACATGTCTTGATCCCAATAATCCGCCTGCTCACAAAATGGCAAATGACTCCATGATGCTCAGGCTCAAGCTCAAAGCACCATCCAATGCAAAAGGATTTTCTTTCAGATTCAAATTCTTCTCTAAAGAATATCCTGCCTATGTCTGCCAAAATTACAACGATTTCTTCCTCGCCATAACGGATGCATCCAGTCCTGACATTCCAGCCGATCGAAATGTCTCTTTTGATGCAAAGCATAACCCAGTTTCTGTCAATAATGCGTTCTTTACAGAATGCGACAAAGAGGCCTGCAAGAAAGAAAAAGGATGTAGTGAATGCACGGACGGAAGCACAAATGTCGAAGCCTATGTTGCCGACGTCAAACAAGCCGGCGCAACGGGATGGTTAAAGACGAGTGTACCGATCTCGCCGAGTGAGCAATTCACGCTTGATCTCATCATCTTTGATGCTGGTGATCGTGGCACCAAGACAAACGGATGGGGACATCAACGCGATTCACTGGTTCTGCTCGATGATTTCGAATGGGAATACGATGCAACGACGCTTGCCACTGTCGTAAACTAATTTTGTGTATTTACAAAGACTATGATAAATTCAATGTTGCTGTTTTTGGGTAGCGGCATTGTTTATAATTTATAGGATTCTCTGTATTTCATGCTTGCTTATATGCTTAAAGGGCTAATCATCGGGCTTACCGTCGCTATCCCTGTGGGGCCGGTGGGGCTCATGTGCCTGGAAAATACAGTCAGTCGAGGAAAAAAAGCTGGCCTCAGTTGCGCCAGCGGTATGGTCCTGGCCGATATATTTTCTGCATCAGTCATGCTTATCGGTATCAAACTTTTCTATGATACCGTCATCGAGCATGAGGTCACTTTTAAAATCATTACAGGACTTATTTTCGCATCACTTGGTGCTGTCCTTCTCATCACGAGAAATAATCCCCCTAAAAAAAATACAGGAAAAGCACTCGCAGGACTCAGCATTTCTTCTTTTATTCTCGCAGTCTCACCAGCTACTTTTGCGCTCATGCTTTTCCTGTTTCCTACACTCGGACTCACTGATCATACACACCCTGTTTCCATCGTCATTGGCGTTGCTATCGGCAGCGCCGCCTGGTGCACACTCATCCTCGGAGCCGGTACATTCATTCGAAATTGTCTCGGCAACAAATTGCCTACTTTTAAAAGTGTTGTCGGGGTCATCTTCATTCTATTCGGTTTTATCGGTATCTCTGCCTCTGTCCTCTGATTCATCTTCACTTTTTCCCTCATAGTAAAGTCTTTGCCATGGCCTGGAACGATCCTTTCGTAACTCTCGTTGAAAAAACCGTCGATGAACTAGGCGTTTTCCTGCAAAATCAAGGCGACCTCGCCATCCATGAAATCGCCAGAACTCAGGAAGTATGCAGAGACTTCTGTAACTTCATCTGCAAAGACATTCATAAAGCTACAAAAAAAGACTACACCGTCTACCTGCAGCTGCATGCAATGACACCTGAAGATGAAGACGCCTATGCCATCATGCTCTCAAATATTCGAAGCTACTGCGAAGAGAGTATGCCTGAGTTTCAGGAACCTGAACCTGCACCTGCCGTACCACATACAAGAAAACGTGCAGCAACCAATAACATGTCTCTCTCTGAGCAGGAACTCAGAGACATGTTCACCACCGCTGACACCCCTAAATCCAATGACGACTTAACAGAAGGAAGACAGCGAAAAGCCACAAATGCCTTTTCATTCTCTGAAAATGAGCTCAAAGGGCTTTTCATGTCCAATCATGAAAATGAACCAAAACCTTCAACACCGGCAAAGCCTAAAGTTCAGCAACAGAATGAACCACACTCTATTTCATTCACTTTCCCGCAGGACGAGCTGAATAATCAGGCTAATTCAACTAAAGCTACTCCACAGAATCCTCAAAAATCTATCAATCCGGATTCCACCCCGCTTCCTCCTTCTTCAAAAAGCATCTCACTTCGCGTCAATAAAAAAGAATTCTCTATGGATTCTCTCCTCGAAGATGAGCTTAACATCGCAGCTATTTCTGGTTCATCCACTCGTAACTCATACTCCGGCCTTATTGCAAATGCCCAGAATGCAGCTGATACCGCTGCTCCAAACTCCAAAGCGACGAAAAAGCCGATTTTAGATGAACCAAAGCCGTATGCACATGCTCAAAGAAACAGCTTCGCCGACCTTTTTGCGACATCTGCCAATTCTCCTGGTGACAGCGCAAATCCTGCCACTTTCAATATTCGTACAGATGAATCTTTTGCCATTAATATGGACCAGGTTGCTCCTGATTCAAATGTACAGGCTCCCAATGATCTCACAAGAGGGGTGAAAGGGGTTGAATACGATTTCAGCCAGAGCAACATTCGGAAAATGAGAAAATTCGAGAAGAAAAAAAGCAGCCTCGAATCTGAAAATAATCTCAATCCTATCGACTCATCCCTCCTCAAAAGCTTCAGACCTTATCTTTTTGACACCAAATATACCATCGATATGCCTCTGCCCGATCCCAATGCAATGGTCGAATGCAAACCTTCGACAATTTCGATGTATATCATCCCCTGTGCTCCGGCTGCTTTTCTACTTCTTCTTTCTGCACTCTTTTTTACTTTTCTTGATATACTCGGTATTGTCTTTCTTATCCTCGCGTTCATTGCAATTGCCATCGCACTGCCAAGCATTCTCCCGGCTCAGCAGCAGACGCCTCAGGCTACACTTGCCTCCTATCTCAAGGCTAAAAATGGAAGATGCTATGGCAAAGCACAGTCGCTTCTCGCTGTTTCAAAAAATGCATCAGATACAGAAATCGATTTGCACAAACTTTGGGCTCCTGAAAATAAATGGCCTAAAGCAATTTTAAACAGATTCGAAACGCCTAAAATTCCAGAACTACGCAATGTTTCGGGAACTGATATTCAAAATGCACATCTGTTTTTGCATGCAGACGAACAAACTTATTGGCTCATTCCTTTCATTCGCCTCGACAACAAATGGTACATCACCGATCCTCAGATGACTCCTAAAAATATTCATCACTGATCTTTTTGGGGCATGGCTATTGGCCGAAACGGCCA
>JAZRWV010000194.1:0-2613 GCA_045599925.1 Myxococcota bacterium | reverse complement strand
AAGTTCAATCAGGATTTGAATGACTGGGATACATCGAATGTGACGAATATGTATGCTGTTTTTTATAATAATCCCGTATTTAACGGGAATATAAGCAACTGGAACACATCGAATGTCAAAAATATGAAATCCATGTTTGTACGGGCAAAATCATTTAATCAGGATATCAATGGCTGGGATGTGTCAAATGTGACGTCATTGTATGGGACATTTGATGGGGCATCTTCATTTGATCAGGCACTTCCGGATTGGAATATCAGTAAGACAATTTCAACAATTGCGAATTTGTTTGAGAATTCCGGTATTAGCAAGGAAAATTATTGCAAAACAGTGATGGGCCCCTATAAGGATGTGTGGGCAAAAATTAGTGCAGAGGCCTTGGGCGTTTCTTATTCATGTAAATAATATTATTTGGGGCCTGGCTATTGGCCGCAGGCCAATACGCCAGGCCAAAAAAGCCGCTGCGAAGATTGTCGCAACGGCTTTTTTACTTTTGGGGCTCACCTATGCCTTGCTTTGCAAGGCATACGGCTCGCGTTTATTCCCAGCTGACCGACTTGATGATCATTGCCTGCTTGAGAACACCATTAATTTTGAAGCTTTTGGCCGTGTTGTTCGTCACATTGTAGGTTTGGCTGACTTCTGTTTTGGTAACGCCGGTCTCTGTTTTCACATATGAACCGGCTGTAAGCGTAAAGCCGTTATCTGTTTTGCTGCTCGAATACGTTATCATAATCTTTGAAACAGAGTTTAAACCGGTGACTTCGATGAAACTGGTGTTATTCATATAAAGACCGGCGCCATTCTGGAAATTGCCCTTAATCGTGATAACAGCACCATTATCAAGCGTCTTGGTGTGAGTAACGGCATAATCCTGGTCTGTCGAATGGCTAAAGCCTTCAAGTGTTTTGCCATCAAAACTGCCTGCTGTTGAACCTGCCGCACTGGTCTTTTTGCAGTAGTAATAACTCGTATTGCATTCATAGCCGGATTTGCAGTCGTCATCACTTTCACAGCCGCAATATCCTTCAACACAGGCGTTTCCGATGTAGTCATCGCCTGTTTTGGCTGCGCATTCGCTGGCTTCACATGGAATTGGTGTACCACAATAGTATTCGTATGTGTTCATGTCCATCAGGCATTCTTTGCTGGAATCCTTGCACTGCTGGTTTGCACTGCCCTGAATACATTCTGCACAGGCGTGAATATATGTGTCGCAATAAGGTTTCGAACCTGAACAATCCGAGTCTTTGGTGCAGGATGTTCCGACTTCGCTTTTGTAGCAATAATTATAGGTCGTATCGCATTCATAGCCTTCGCGACAGTCGCTCTGGCTTTCACATCCGCATTCCATATTGCCACGTATTTCAACACAGACGTTGCCTGTATAGTTTACATCTGCAGCGGCTGTGCATTTATCTGGTTTGCAGGCTGCAATTTCAGCATCTTCGCAATAGTACTCGTTATTGTCATTCAGCATGCAGACCTTTGTCGTGTCTTTGCATTTCTGGGTTTCGCTGTACATGATGCATTCGGCACAGATGCCATAAATTATGTCGCAGTAGGGGGTGGAACCAGAACAGTCGTTGTCGCTTGAACAGGTTTCGGTTTCTATTTCTGTGCAAATTCCGACTGTTTCGTTGCATTCATAACCATCACGGCAATCATTCTGGCTTTGACATCCACATACCTTGCTGCCTGCAATTTCAACACATATGTTGCCATTGTAATTGTTTTTGTCTGCGGTGGCACAGGTTTCCGGTTTGCAGACAGCTGCTGAGGCATCTTCGCAGGAAAGCGTGTAATTCGATGTGTTGCCATCTTTAAGAACACAGGCTTTTGCCGGATCTTTGCATTTTTTGTTTTCGTCGAGATATATGCAGGCTTCGCAATAGCCTCTGTTATCATCGCAGTACGGGGTTTCTCCGGAGCAGTCGGCATCTGATTCACACATGCCTTCACACATCACCATGCTGGCATTGCAAGCGCCTTTGCATTCGATGGCAACGCCATAATTCATGGCATCGAGAACAGAGAAACCGCCGCCAACAGCATTGAGGCATTCATAAGCACTCATATAGCTGAAATCACCGTATGTTGCGCAATAAACGATGTTCATTTCAGCTTCTTTGCATTGAGATATAATGGTTTCATCGACGCATGCTGAATAATAGCTGCGGTAGGTTTCATCTTCGTATTCTTCATCCGAATAGCCGACTTTGCAGCCGGTTGTGCATTTCTCTTCAGTCACAACGAGTTTACGGCTGCCATCATAAGCGCAATAGACCGCATTTCCGTCGGCATTACAGTATTCAGCATACCATTCATCTTTACAGGGAGTGCCTTCTTTGGCATTGAGCATCTCTGTGGGAACGCAGACTCCACCTGTGCATGTTTCCGATTTGTCGCACTTGACGTTTTTGCAGAGCGCATCTTCGCTCGTTCCGCCAATGCAGTTCCCCGCCGAACAGGTCTGTCCATTTGCGCAGGGTGTCTGATCAACCCATGCATTGCCAATGCATTTCTGAGGAATTCCCGAGACACTGCACTGAGTGGCATTTTCATTACAAACCTGCTGAGTACCGCCAATGCAGTTCCCCGCCGAACAGGTTT
>JAZRWV010000193.1:0-16384 GCA_045599925.1 Myxococcota bacterium | reverse complement strand
CAATGATTTCTATTCAAGAGATCCTAATAATAAATCCATTTTTGAAGCAGGCACACTTTTCATCGATCAGCGCAGCACAGAACTGTGCATTAAAGTTGCCGATATGGGCAAACAGGGCGAAGTCAGTGACCTAAGCGGCATGTACATTCTCTATTGCGACTGCACATCAAAATCACTCGGCAAAACGATGACAATCGCTGCAGTTCTTACCGATGGCGATATCGATGATCTTCGCGTGGGTAAAAATGCCATTTTCTATGACCGAGAAGGCAATGACTGGGATGCCGTTGTCACAAAGATCATCGACAATCCTCTTAGCATTCGACAGGCCTTCTGGTCACCTTATCGCAAACTCGGCCGTCTGATTTCTGAGCGCATTGACAAAGCTGCTTCAGAAAAGAGCTCAAAAGTCGATGCCAATATTCTGGATAAAGCCAACACGACGGAAATCCCGACGACAAAGGAAGGAGCCGAAGCTGCCAAAGCCCAAACAAATGTCTCGGGGTTTGATATTGCCAAGTTTGCCGGTATTTTTGCAGCCATCGGACTTGCAATTGGATTCATCATCGACGCATGTACGGCACTGGCCAAAGGCGTTATGCTTCATTGGTATGTTGCGCCCGTGCTCATTCTCATCATTCTGATTCTCGTTTCCGGCCCGTCGATGTTTATTGCCTGGCGAAAACTCCGCAAAAGAAACCTTTCACCGATTCTCAACGCCAACGGCTGGGCCACAAACGCCGCGATCCTCGTCAATACGCGATTTGGTGCAACATTCACGTCGCTCGCCAAATATCCCAAATTTGACAAGGATGATGGTACCGATCCCTATGCTCCGAAAAAGATGGCTTTCGGCTGGAAACTGCTTATTTTCGTCATTATCGCTGGTGGAATTTACTGCGCACTCCATTTCACAAGCGGCGAACAGTGGCTGAAAGACAAATGGCATGAACTTACAACACCGCCTGCTGCAGAATCCACAGAAGCCCCTGCTGACGCAGCCCCCGCCGATGCTCCGGCAGAAGCTCCCGCTGATGCACAATAATAATCAGGGCATGGCTATTGGCCACAGGCCAATACGCCATGCAGTTTTGCGTCGCTGGAGCCTTGCGAATCGCGCGGCTCTGCACGACACAACATGATTTTTATGGGCATGGCTATTGGCCACAGGCCAATACGCCATGCCGCGCGGCCTATCGTTGCCGCGATACGGCCGCGCTAAATATTTATCGATAACGGAACAACAAATCGCGTTCCATTGGGAACGACCTCGGCAAAAAAATCATTGTCGTGAATGATTTCGCCATCCATTGAATAAATAAATCCTTCCGGCGCCTGAATGTGAACCGATTTTCCCCGCCGGTAACGCATATAGGGTTCAAAGCGTGGATCCTCCAAATGCTTTCCCTGCTGATAAATCTTGCTGATGCTTATAAAGTGAAGAATCGACATCGGCAACATGACACAGACTTCAAGTTCGCCATCATCGTTTTGGGACCTGGGCGCACATTGATAGGAACCGCCGACATATTTTCCATTTGCAATCGTACACAGAAGCAGCTCGCCATTTTCATTGAGTAATTCACCATCGACTTCCACACGACACTTATGTCGTCTGCCTTTAACCAGCGAACTAACGACGGCTGTTGGATAAGCAAAGCGCCCACCAATGATTTTCTTTCTGCGAAGTTGCGGAATGAGTTCTGCAACACATGAATCGAAACCGAAATGCACCGCATTAATCGCAAACCATCCACCCACGCGAATGAGATCAATCGGAACTTCCCTGCCCGAAACTTGTTTTTCAAAGTCAAGAAACTTGGATTTATCGCCATAATACTTGATGAAATCATTACCGGAACCGCATGGAATACAGCCAACAGCAGCATGATCAAACTCCGCAGCCCCATTGACAACTTCATTCAGCGTTCCATCTCCGCCACAGGCATAAAATCGCACAGGTTCTCGATGCGTCCTACAGTAATTGCGAATGTATTCGATAGCATCCCCCGGACGTTTTGTAATGTACATGATGAAATCCAGGTTTGAACCGAATTCTTCAATGCAGTGATCGACAAAATCAGTCGCGTTTTCTCTTCCTGAAGCTGGATTGACGACGAAAATATGTTTCATAATTGGCAGGTACTTTTTGAGAATTCTATAAAAAAGAACGAAAAACTACATGATGAAATGCGTTGCAGCCCCCGTTTCGGTCGCAGGATATGCAATACCTGCTTTTTTTCCTGCTTCAATGCATTTGAGCATCCAGGCCATATTGTGTCCAATATTTCTCATCGTCTGAAGCCCTTCGAGATCCTTTTCGACATCGGCTGGTGTAAATCCATGCACCATATTCCAGTATGTCGAAGAAACGACCGGCATCTGGTTAATCGTAAAGTATTTATTCAGCGTATCGAGGGTTGCAGTGGTTCCTGCACGTCGCGCCACTGCAACGGCTGCTGCCGGTTTGTATTTGAGTTTACTGCTCGCTGAGAAGAACAAACGATCCATGAATGAGTAAACAGTGCCGTTGCCAGACGCATAATAAACAGGCGACCCAACGATAAATGCATCGACTTCGTCGAGTTTATCGGCAACCTGATTGACGATATCATTATAAACACATTGTCCGGTTTTTCGGCAGGCCTGACAGGCAGTACATCCACGAATAATCTCACGGCCAATCTGAATAATTTCGCTATCAATGCCTTCTTTTTTCAGTGTTTCAGCGATTTCAGTCAGAGCACGATTGGTGCAACTGTCAGCTTCCGGACTACCATTAATCATTAATACTTTCATAAACCACCTCATAAAGCAAAAAAGTTCTTTCGCATGAAAACTCAGATTCATGCGAGGCGGCATTATAGTGATTTTGAGTGCATCCGCTATCAAAAATGGTTTGTGATTTCAAACAGAAATATCAGCCAGCCGTATGTCCGGCAGGACATAGGCTGGCACAAAAGCCGGCTGTATGCCGGAAACGGCATAAACCGGCAACAGAAGCCGTATCGCGAAGCGATAGGCGGATCCACATTACAAAAACTCATAGTTAAAAAAAAGATTAGACTTTCAAATCAGGTGTTTGTCAATAGGCGTTTGTTCTTTATAAAAAAAAATATTTTTCATTTCATGAACAGAAGCATTTTCTATATAGGAGCGGCCGGGGAAAGTGGGGAGATTTTTTCTACAGCTAATAATTGGATATGAGCATATTAGACTTTTTCACGCTGCTTGGCGGCGTCGGTCTGTTCCTTTTCGGCATGTCAGTCATGTCGACAGGCCTGAAAAATGCCGCAGGCGACCAGCTTAAAACCATTCTGGAACATGCGACAGGCAACCGATTTGTTGCTGTTATTGTCGGTATCCTCGTTACTATTCTTATTCAAAGTTCTTCAGCCACCGATATGATGGTCATCGGCTTTGTCAATTCCGGCCTCATGTCGTTGTTACAGGCCATTGGCGTCATTATGGGAGCCAATATCGGTACAACGATTACAGCACAGATAACAGCCTTCAGCCTGGGTGCCTATGCCCCGCTCATCTTGTTTATTGGGGCAATATTATTTCTGTTCTTCAAAAAAACCATCGTCAAGCATGTCGGTTCCGTCATCATGGGATTTGGCATGCTTTTTTTTGGTATTTCTGTCATCAGCAGTGCCATCAAACCGCTGGCAGCAACCCCTGAATTCATCGACTTTTTGAGCAATCTCGGAAATCCGGCTCTTGCCATTCTGTTTGGCGTGCTCTTTACAGCTCTGCTGCAGAGTTCGTCGTCTTCGACCGTCATTTTTCAGACTTTTGCCATGCAGGGCATCATCAGCTTTCCCATGGCGGTTTATCTCACCATCGGCGCAGCCATTGGTTCCGTTACGCCCAACATTCTTGCTTCACTCACGACAAACCGAAACGGAAAACGCACGGCATGTCTCAATTTGCTGTTCAATCTCTTTAGAGCGGTCATCATCGTTCTGCTCATCGTTCTCATTCCGCCATTCCTCGATTTCATCGTGTCGCTTTCACCGGACAACGTTGGACGACAGGTCGCAAACGCCCACTCGCTGTTCGCCATTATTGCAGTGATCGTTCTTTTCCCGTTTGCACCGATCATCGTAAAACTCTCGAGACGAGTCATTCGCGAGCTGCCGGAAGAAACCAAAAAACTCGAAGATCGCAAGCTCATTTACATGCAGGAAGGCAATCTTCCGCCTGCCGTTGCGCTTTCACAGGCTCAGCGAGAAATCACCCGCATGGGACATTTCGCAAGCGAAAACCTCAAGCTTTCGGTCAAATGCTTCTTTGAAGGATCTGATGAATTGTCGCAGCAGGTAGAAGACAACGAAGACACAGTCAACTATCTGACTCATGCCATCATGCAGCGACTCGTTAAGATTCGAACATTCAACATGACCGGCCATGAACGCAACCGCATTACTCAGATGACGCTGGCAGTCTCGGACGTCGAGCGCATCAGCGACCATGCTGAAAACATCATCGAATACATGAGCCGTATTAAGAATCAGAAGGCCAAACTATCGGATGAAGCACTTGGTGAACTCAAAACCCTAGCAGATGCAGTCACGACGTCCATCGATTACTGCCTCGACATTTTTGAGCATGAAACATTCGACAAACTTCCTGAAGCTGAGCGCCAGGAACAGGCCGTCGATGAACTCGAAAAGCAGAATCAGAACAACCACATTGCAAGATTGTTCGACCGTCAATGCGATCCGGTTGCAGGCGTCGTGTTTACAAATATGTGTAGTGATCTGGAACGATGCTCCGATCATGCCATCAATATCGCATTTGCGCTTCACGAATACGATTTCGGTATTCCCAATAAATGATATTTCTTGGGCATGGCTATCGGCCTGCGGCCAATACGCCATGCAATGCAAGCGGCCTATCGTTGCCGCGATACGGCCGCTAATCAGCATCTTCATCCAATGCTTCGAGCAAAAAGCTGACCGGCCTGAAGCCATCATTGCATGAAATCATGGCGGAACGAGGATTTTTCATCCATCCATCGTAAAAATTAGTTCCGCCATGCGACAAAGTCATCACAAATGCAGACATCGAATCCCATGCGCTCTGACAGAACCCTTCCGGTTTTTCCCAGCCATTGGCAATATAAACAGCCCCTTGCTGAATATCGCAAGCATGTTCTATCGGATTTTCATATTTTTCGATCAAATCCGGATAACAGGCCTTTCGGATAACAGTAATTCTGACTTTTTTCATGATATTTTCCCATTAAAAAAGGCCGCGTATTGCGAAGCAATAGCGGCCCAAAGCCGTGCGTATTTTAATAGCGCGGCAGGCACAGGCGTATCGGCGCAGCCGATAGCCGTGCCACCAGAAATTAAAGCATTTCTTTGACAGCAGCTTTAATGCGAGCGAGTTTTGTCTCAAGAGCGGCCTTGATGACGGGATATTCATCTCTCGAAGCGCTGCCGATAACGCCAAGATAAGCCTTAAGTTTAGGCTCAGTTCCGGATGGACGCAGGGAAATCCAGCTGTTATCGGCGAGATAGAACGTCAGCATGTCCTGTCTGGGGAGATGGATAACAGGCGTGGCTTCACCGGATTTCATATCAATCGTGCGAGAATTCAGGAGATCGCGGACGCGGGCAACGTCGATGCCGGCAATCGCCGCAGGCGGATTGTTGCGCAGATTGGCGAGGACATTGGCCATTGTCTCTTTGCCGGAAAGACCTTCGTAGAAGCGTTCGGCTGCATCTTCGCAGTGAATGCCATTCTTGATATAGATTTCGTCGAGGACATCGATAACGCGTTTGCCCTTGGCTTTGCAGTCCGCAGCGAGTTCGGCGAGGAGCAGCACGGAAATAATACCGTCCTTGTCGCGGGCATCGGAATAGGTGAAGCCGAAGGCTTCTTCATACGCAAAGAGGAAGTTCTGGCCGCGTTTGACGCGTTCGTCGGCGACGTTGCCCATCCATTTGAAACCAGTGAGCGTTTCCTGGAAATCGACGCCAGCATTTTCGCAAATCGCGCGGGTCAGGGGGCTTGAAACGACGGAACAGATGGCGAAACTGTCGGTATTGCGTTTGTCATCGGCGAGATTTTCGATGATGTAATTGAGCATAAGGGCGCCAATCATGTTGCCGCCGAGGACTTTGTACTCGCCATTGACAGGGATAGCCACGCCGAGCCGATCGGCGTCGCCGTCATTTGCAAGGACGATTTCGGCATTGACTTCCTTAGCCATTTTGAGAGCACGCGGCCATGTGTCTGGGCGTTCTGGATTTGGTGCATCGAGACCGGCGAAATCGCCTGACGGCGTCTTTTCTTCTTCGACGACGCGAACTTTTTTGAACCCGGCCTTGTCGAATGATGCTTTTGCGCAGGCCCATCCTGTGCCTCCGAGCGGCGTATAAATGATATCGACGTCGTTTGCGCCGGTGTGCACGGCGGATTTGACGACCCAGTCGGTGTAAGCGTCGATTGTTTCATCGCTCATCATTTCGATGAGGCCTTTTTTAATGCCATCTTCAATGGAAATGCTGTTGTTTCCGATATCGCCGAGTTTGTCCATACGGCTTGCGACCTGAGCATCAACAGGGCTGATGATCTGAGCGCCATTCGACCAGAAAACTTTATAGCCATTATAAACTTTTGGGTTATGGGAACTCGTAATCATGACGCCAGCAAAAGCTTTTTTCGTGCGAATAGCGAATGGCACGAGGTTTGTCGGAGTCAGGCGATCATAAAGATAGACTTTGACGCCGTTTGCTGCGAGAACGCCGGCCGTCATACGAGCAAATTTCTCAGAGTTATGACGGCAGTCATAGCCTACGACGACACCGCGTTTGACAGCTTCATCGCCGTATTCTTCGATAAGGCACTGAGCCAGAGCGCGCGTAGCTTTGGCGATCATATAAATGTTCATCATTGTGCGGCCAGCGCCCATGACACCGCGAAGTCCGGCGGTTCCAAACTGCATGCTTGCACCAAAGCGATTCTTGATGGTTTCAATGTCGTTGGCATCGATCAGAGCCTGAACTTCTTTGCGCGTATCGGCGTCAAAAGGTTCGGATGCCCACTGTTTTGCGATTTCGAGGGACTGAGCAGCAATGTCTGTCATGATAACTCCTTGATCGTTCGATTTGGGATTGGAATCCCGATAATATTACTGAGGTTTTCTGATCAAAATGCCTCCAAAACTAAGCGGAAGTAATCTATTACAGATCGAGTAAAAATAAAAGCGGATCTAAAGGATTTATGCGGCATTAATGTGTGCGTGCAGAGCATATGTGGGTGTATTAGAGATCTCGGATTAGGAAACACCAGTTTCGATGATGTTCCCACATTCAAATCATGAATTTCATAACAAATATTAATATAATAATATTAATATATATATCACAAAGTATAGACAAAATAGCCGGCATAAAGCCGACTTTGATTTGTTGGCAAATTCAGTTTATTGGCATTTACCTATACTTGCATTGCATTTTTTGCCCAAAGCCAGGCAATTTGTACACATGTGGTATTCTGGAGTACCGCGATCCGCATTCCTGCTACCACAGCAGGCATCCAGAGGCAAACATGCATCTGCATAAAATTTATGTGTGCTTGCGCACTGCGCGCTTGAACAGTTGCTCCAGCCCCTCTCGCATGCCAAGCAGTATCCGTCAGAGTTTGTTGCATGCGCATATCCTATGGTTGAACAGTTTATCTTTGAGGTATATGGCCGACACACATAAGCACGAACATTCTCCCCCTCATAATCCAATTTATATCCATCAACACACGCAGTTGGCTTGCATCCTTCTTCATTACCACTACTATAGACATTTCTCGTCTGTTTTTCACCGCTCAATACGCCAGGAATCCCCTGACACCACTTGGTTATGCAAGCATTTCCATTGTAATTCAAGACAGTACTGTCATCGACAGAACACGAGCATTTACCAGAAGAATTACATACTTTTTCTAAAGACTTTGAAGTGCAGTTTGTCGGTGTCGATGTCGTCGTTCCACATGCTGAATTGCTATTTGCTTCACATGCCGTATAATCTGATTTGATGTGAAATTCAGATTTGCACTTCGTCACCTTGCATTTGCCTGTAGATTTGTCGCAAGTTCCACTGCTTGTATTGGCGATATTCGCAAGTGTTGTACAATTAGTCGTAGCGGTGGTTGTCGTTCCCCCGCATTCAGTATTTGTATTGGCAGCACAGGCATTTCCCTGCTTGCTCAAATGATAACCGGATGCACATTCTGTTACAGCGCATGATCCTGCTTCACATCTCGTTTTGCTGGAATTTGCAATCGTTGTGCAGTCAGAAACTTTTGAACTGTTGCGAGCTGCGCATTCAGTTTTTGAATTTGCGACGCATTTCTGCAAATCACTTGAAATATGGTATCCAGGCTCACAGCTTGCCACAATGCAGCGTCCCGCATTGGAACATGCAGTTTCTGACACATTTTCAGTAAGTTTTTTAGTACAATCCGCAATTTCATCGCTCATCGTGATATTCGATGGTGCACAACTCGTATTGGTGTTATTTTCGCACGAGGTTATCTGTCCCTTATCATTAAAAATTGGATGCTCGTTTTCGAGACATGAACGAATCATACAAGTTCCATTCACACAATAGCCATTTGTATGGATCATTGAGCAAACAGAACAATCCTTGCCGCATTGCTTATCATTATTGACACAAATATCATTGCCATTTGCATCAGTTGTCGTACATTGTGCATCTGAACATTCCGTATTGATACAATTTCCATCTTTACAATATGTGCTGCCCTCACATTTATTACCACATGCACCACAGTGTAAGGTTGTTGTACTCAAGTCAACACAATTCGGTTCTGTATCATCCCCACAATTAGTCAATCCATCCGTGCACTTATATGTACAAGCATAAATGCCATTTTTTTCAACACACTTATCAGCAACAACATTTTGATAATTGTGCAGATCACAATCGAGACTGCAGTTGCCACAGTGATGGATATCCGTCAGGGAGTAGCAGACAGTATCATTACCTGACATACATATTTGTTCCCCATCTTTACATGAATCAAGCTTGCATTCGTAAGTATCTGCTGATTTATTGAAACATGCATACTGGTTTTCGCACGGTTCCACATCACAATGCCTTCCATCTTCCGTCAGTCTTGCATTGCATGTATCATTTTCTGAAGGTAAATAGCATCTCGGTTTGTCATCATTCATGCCTTCGATAATACACCAGGGACCGCCGGCTGAACATTTACACAGACCACCTGCACAAAATGCGTCATCATCCTGACTGCAGTCCTCACCCTTATAATTTTCATCTGCCGAGTCATCGCTACTGCAGGTTCCTTTTGCGCCACAATGGGCTGAATCAACATTCGGATTCACACATTTTCCCCCGCACATGACATAGGAACCAGGACATTTGCATTCATAATATTTTGTTTGTGAATTTAATCCACAGAAACTTTCCTCCCCAAAAGCAGAACAGTCTTTGCCTCCGTAATTGTCACTCTCATCACAATTGCTGGCTCCGCATGTCATATCATCTGATGAATCTATCTCTTTTTTATCACACACAATCCTGTTATTCTGTTTGTTGACACATGCAAATTCACCTTCAGAAAACTCTTCACAAATTGAATTTTCCAGGCAAGTCTGCCCCACATCTGTACAGCTGCTGGCACCACATGTTTGGTTCGATTTCGGATCCAAACAGAAATTCCCCCCCCTACTTTCGCATAAAATCTGCCCATCAGCGCATTTTGTAATTGTTTCCTTTTCGCAATGATACAGCGTATCACTGTCCTGAACACAGTGCTTGTATTCGTATGGACAATTCTTCGTTTCAAAATAGACGCTGACATCTTTATTGATCATTTCAGAAACGTCGCATGCCCTCACATTATCAATCCGACACTCCGGCGTTCCGATATACGCAAGCTGTGCCTGTTCAAAATCATCGATATCGCGTGATGGACATTTGTCGCCCCATTGCTGAACTTCTTCGAGCGAGCACCCGAACATCATTCCCATAACAACGAAAATTAAAACATTCTTTTTCATTTGATTCCTCATTGTGAAACAGATCGTTTCAATACGAAAATCACGTTACTATAACACTATTTCATCTGAAATTGCGTATTTTGTTGTATCCTCTTTCCCTCGCCTTGGGGCTTTTGCCCCTACGGCTCGCATCGCATTGCTATGGGCCGAAAATGAAAAAAGCCGATATTCAAAAAATAATCGGCCCATACGCAATGCAGCCGGTGCTATGCCTTTTTTCTGGCATACGCACCGGCCACAATCTTTTAATTCACAACGAATTCAGTCTTAATATTATTAGATGCACGCACCCGTTGATTCGTTGCAGCCTGTATACCCCAGTGCAACACAATTCTTACACTGATAACCTTTGCCGTCAGAACCATAGCTTCTCGTTCCGCAACAGTACTTGCTTTCGATACATGCATAACGATATTCGCGATATCCACTCGCGCAACCACCATGTCCATTGCTGCCACAACCAGAATTCTGTCCAGAACAGTACCCGCTGCAGTTAGTGTTATATCTATATCCCAAACCAGTACATGAACTCATCGATGCATAAAGAGGACGACACGTTGCAGACGAACCAGATTCATACAGCTTATAACCAGATGCGCAGGACGTTGCATAACAACGATAATCATCACCACCTGAATAATAGTTTGTTGTCTTCACTGTTCCGGCCATAACTCCAGGATAGCCTTGACAGGCTTTGTGCACACAAGCATTTCCATCATAATTCAACACAGTCGAGCCATCCGTACTGCATGCACATTTACCAGAGCTGTTACATACTTTCTGAACACCAGATGTACAATTCGTTGGCGAATTGCTGTTAACCGGTGCACAACTTGTGTTTGAATTCGCAACACATCCAGTCTTACCGCTATTCAAATGGTAACCTGATGCACATTTAGAAACCGTACATGCACCACTAGAGGTACACGTTCCCGCTCCTGATGCGATATGCGCTATCGTCGTACAGTTTGTCGGTGAATTACTGCTCACCCCCGCACAACTTGTGTTTGAATTCGCATCACATCCAGTCTTGCCGCTGTTCAGATGATAACCTGAAGCGCATGATGAAACAGTACATGCGCCACTTGACGAACATGTTCCTGCACCTGACGCAATATGTGCAATCGTCGTGCAGTTCTGCGGCGAATTGCTGCTCACCCCTGCACAGCTCGTATTCGAATTCGCATCACATCCGGTCTTTCCGCTATTCAGATGATACCCCGATGCACACGACGAAACCGTACATGCGCCACTTGACGAACATGTCCCCGCACCTGACGCAATATGTGCAATCGTCGTGCAGTTCGTCGGCGAATTGCTGCTCACCCCCGCACAACTCGTATTCGAATTCGCATCACATCCAGTCTTGCCGCTGTTCAAATGATAACCTGATGCACACGAAGAAACCGAACATGCACCACTTGAAGTACACTTCCCTGCGCCTGATGCAATATGTGCAATCGTCGTGCAGTTCGTCGGCGAATTGCTCGTTGTTGATGCACATGATGTGTCGCTGTTTGCTACACAGCCAGTCTTACCACTATTCAAATGATAGCCGGAATTACATTCCGATGCGGTACATGCCCCACCAGAACAGGTTGCTGTTTTAACACCGGTCGTCATGCACGAAACCGGTGCATTGCTCGTCGTCGTAGCACAAGATGTATTGCTGTTCGCTTCGCAGGCTGTTTTGTCAGATTTAATGTGATTGCCGGACTTGCATTCTGTAACTACACAAGCCCCCTGTGAATTGCAGGAAGCCGAAACAACATTTGTCAATGTCGTGCAATTCACGGCATTGCTGCTCGTCGTCGATGCACATGAGGTATTGCTGTTGGCAACACAGGACTTTTTGTCGCTTGAAATGTGATATCCGGAATTACAGGCCGAAACCTGACATACGCCCGTTGAACAGCTTGTTGTTGCCACGCCTTCAGTCTTGCATGAAACCGTCGAACTGCTGTTCGTTGCAGCACATTTGGTAACACTGTTTGCTTCGCAGGTTTTGCCGTCTGACGAAATATGATATCCAGTATTGCAGTTCCATACGACGCATACGCCAGCAGGACATGATGCCTGAGCAACGCCTTCAGTTATGCAGCCTGCAGGTGCAACCGATGTCCCTGAACCACACGAAGTGTTTGAGTTTGCTTCGCAGGATGTTTTATCCGCCGAAATGTGATAGTTGCCGGAACATTTAGAAACAACACATTTTCCAGCATCACTGCATGAGGCTGAAGATGCATTGCTGATTCTGGTGCAATCCGTCGTTGTACTGCTGTCTACTGGAGCACAGGATGTATCGCTGTTCAGTTCACATGCCGTCTTGGCTGTGTTCAGATGATAGAGAGCTGCACATTTCGAAACCGTACAGGCACCGGATGAACTACATGCTGTCATAACGGAATGTTCAATAAATGTATTGCAATCCTTCGGGGATGCACTGTTCGTCGCAGCACAGGCTGTATCCGAATTACTTGCACAAGCCGTATTGCCAGAAAGATGATAACCGGGTTTGCAATCCGTTACATGACAAATTCCTTCATCGCAAGAAGTACTCGCCGAACTCAGAATGGCGGACGAACAATTCTTTGCATCGGAACTATTCGTTGCTGCACATTGTTCCGACGTATTCGACACACAGGATTTGCCATCACCTGTCAAATGAAAACCACCAAGGCAATTACTGACAACACATTCGCCATTGTTACAAGATGTATTGGCTGAATTCGAGATCACATCATTGCAATTCATGGCATTGCTGCTGTTTACCGCTGCACATGCTGTATTTGTGTTTTCCACGCAAGATTTCTTATCGCTACTCAAATGATAATTCGATGCACATTTTGTTACGGAGCATTCACCAGAAACACACCTGGTCTCTGCAGAATCCAGGATTTTATTGTTGCAGTTGACTTCATCGGAACTGTTTGGCACTGCACATTTGGTTTCTGTATTTTCAATACAAGATTCTCTGTTAGATGAAAGATGATAATCGCTTGCACATCGCAAAACCTTACATTTACCAGATTCACAGGATGTTTCTGCTGAATTTGATATATGTTCATTGCAATTAACTTCCATACCGCCATCAATCGCACATTTGGTTGCACTGCTCTGAACACAACTCTTGTTGTCACTGCTGGCATGATAGCCGTCGGCGCATTCTTTCACAGAACATACACCGCTCAAACATTCCGTCTTCGAAGAATGAGAAATCTTATCATTGCAGTTTACAGTCTGGTCGGAATCCACAGCCCCGCAGAACTTATCACTGTTCGCTTCACATTCATTCTGTGCAATATGATAACTGTCTGCACATGCACTCACACTGCAAAGTCCGGCATCACACTTTGTTGTAACAGAGTTCTGCTTCTGTTCATCACAATTCACAGCTCTGTCACTGTCTGTCGGAGCACAAACCTGAGGGCTGTTTGCTTCACACGACAAACGATCTGCAGAAAGGTGGAAACCGGAAAGACATTGCGTAACTTCACATGCACCAGCTGCAGAACAAGCCGTCATGGCCGCATTTCCAATGACATCTGCACAATTGACTGCTTCACTGCTCGTCACTGCAGCACATGAAGATGCGGTATTCTCAACACAGCTCAGGTGATCTTCAGAGAGATGATATCCCGTTGCACACGCACTCACATAACATGCACTCGCAATACAAACCGTTTCTGCCGAATTCTGAATATCATCACAATTGACAACGGCATTTCCCGATCCACAGGCTGTTTTCGTATTGGATTCACATGATTTTTCATCACTGCTGATGTGATAATTATCCTCACAATCCACAACAATACAAGTTCCATCCAGCCCACAATCGCGTTCAATGGCGTTTTCCGGCATTTCTTCCAGACAGTTGACAAGAGTATCACTCAATGTCATCACAGCCGGACCACAAACGTCCGCTGTATTGGCAACACATCGCGTGATTTGAGTGCCTTCGAAAACTGGATGCTCCCCTTCTTTGCACTGACTGATGACACATGTTCCGTTCAAACATGTTGCATTGGGATGAATACTCAAACAGTTGTCACAATTCTTGCCGCAATGTTCAGTGTTATTCACACAAACTTCACCATTGGTTACACCACTCAGCGTACACTGATTTTCCTGACAAACTGTTGTTTCACAGACGCCTTCGTTGCAGAATTCATATGAAAGACAGGCTTTATTGCACTCCCCACAATGCTGGAATGTGTTGAGTGAAACGCACTTCGGATGCAATTCGGTTCCACAGTTTGTAAAACCAGGTTCACATTCATAGGTGCATACGAAATCACCTGTTTCGTCGTTAACACAACTGACGCCATGTGCATTTGACTCACTCTTCGATTCGCAGTCGATGTTGCAGGAACCGCAATTGTGTTTGTCGAGCTTCGAAATACACTGCCAGGTGTCGTCAATTTTGCACAACATTTCTTCAGAAATACAGCTGTTCTGACGGCAGGAATATTCATTATCACCAGACAAAACGCAGAGCTGATACTCGTCACATGGCGATATGACACAAACATCACTGTCCTCGAGCAGCTGAGCATTACATGTCGCATTTTCCTGCGGTTCAATACAGCGAGCCGCACTCTCATCTTCCCCCTCAAGACGACACCAGATTCCGCTGCCAAGACATGTACACTTGCCCTTCGAACAAACGGCATTGCCAAGCTCACAGTTCTGACCGCCATAGTTTTCGAGCTCGCAGTCATACGCACCACACGTCGTTGAACTGTTCGGATTGATACACTGCTCATTGCACAAAAGTGCGCCATTTGGACATTTACAGACATATTTGTCTTCTGCATTTTTCTCACAACGACTCAAATCATCGTGTTCAGAACAATCTTTTCCACCATAATTATTTTCCTTGTCCTCGCAGTCATACGCACCACACGTCTTAATAAATGCGGGATCCAGACAGAAATTATTGCCATTCTCATCCTTGCAAAGCTTTTGCCCCTGCGCACATTCCGTCACAACGACCGTTGTCTTGTCTTTTTCGCAGTGATAGCCAATGCCATCGTCATTCTTTGCACAAATTTTATATTCTGGCGGGCAGTTTTTTGTCTCAAAATAAAGACCGATATTCTTATTGGCCATTTCTGAGACATCACACGCTCCTTGATTATCTGCACGACACTCTGGCGAGCCAATATAACTCAAAGTCAACTCTTCATAATTGTCAGCATCGAGCGGCGGACATACATTTCCCCACGACTGCACTTCTTCCAGTGAACAACCAAGCAACAAGCCTGTTGCCGATAATATCAACAGCGTTCTCTTTTTCATTTGGCACCTCACGATAAAATATGAACGTTCCAACAAAAACACGTTTTATAATACCACAATTGCGTAGGATCTCTGCGCACTTTTGAACTAAATACACCTTTTTTTTGATATTTTTTTTTGCTCGCCTTGTGCCTTCCGGCCCTGCGGATCGCTCCGCATTGCTATGGGCCGAAAAATCAAAAAAGCCGATATTCACATAAAATATCGGCCCATACGCAATGCATCCGGTGCTATGCCCTTCGGGCATACACACCGGATATATCCTTTTCATTGACAGTCACACACAACAAATCATCCACATCCAAACACTGTCAATGATTGATTTTCATCTATTTAGAAAAATCTTTCGGCTGACATGTATTGTGATAATTATATTTCTCGCATGAAAGCCCTGAACCACAAACACCGCTGTTACACGCACCATAATTCCAGCCAGGCAACGCAGCACAATCTGCCTTCACGTTACACTTTGGCCTGCAGGTCGACCAGCCATCTGAACAGGATCCATCAAGCTTAAAATTGGCATCACATGAAGTCGGAATACACCTCGTTTTGCCGCAAGTATCCGCCATAGCACCATAAAATCCTTCACAAGCTTTGCGAATACATGTCGTACCGTTATAATTCAAAACCGTGCTGCCATCTGCTGAACAAACACAAGTTCCACTCGACGAACAAACCTTCGCAACACCAGAAGTACAATTCGTCGGAGTGTTGCTGTTCACCGGTGCACAACTCGTATCAGAATTCACATCACATCCGGTCTTGCCGCTGTTCAGATGATAACCTGAAGCGCATGATGAAACTGTACAGGCTCCATTAGAACACGTCCCTGCACCTGACGCAATATGCGCTATCGTTGTGCAGTTCTGCGGCGAATTGCTGCTCACACCTGCACAACTCGTGTTCGAATTCGCATCACATCCGGTCTTGCCGCTGTTCAGATGATAACCTGAAGCGCATGATGAAACTGTACAGGCTCCATTAGAACATGTCCCCGCACCTGACGCAATATGTGCAATCGTC
>JAZRWV010000192.1:0-5155 GCA_045599925.1 Myxococcota bacterium | reverse complement strand
CCTTTCAACGATTGATGAAGCCTTTCAACACGTTTCCAATCTTTAGCCGACAAAACCCCCTTTTTGCTTTGCAAAATTCCGGTTTTATTAAAACGCCTTCAAAACAGCTTCGCACAATTTCTTTTGTCGTTTGGGCATATCCGGTCCGGGAACTGTGATATCCGGCTCATTATAAACAAAAACTTTATTTGCACGAACAGCATCCAGCATTGGATATTGTTTTTCAAATTCTCGCCGTACAACCACTGCATCTTCTGGTGAACGCGCAAAAAACAGGATATTTTGAGGGTTCATTGCGATGAGTTTTTCGGCTTCGATACGCGTCCACTTTTGATTGGATGTCGTCACAGGCGATAAACCACAACCACTTGAAAGTTCTGAAAGATATGAATCCGAATCAGCGAGGTAGAGCTGCTGAAAACGCATATCAAGCCGATCGATGATGAGCAGTGTTTTGGGCGGATTTTCTCGTTTGTAGTGTGATTTGTTATTTTCCAGTTCGCGATGCATAGAACTCAAGACGCGTTCTGCATTTTCTGCCTGATTCAGATGTTTTCCGATATCGCGCACGGCCTCATCAACCTCCGAAACGGTATCCATCGAATGCAATAGAACTGGAACACCCATTTTTTCGAGTTTTTCGGCGAGCAAGTCGTCACTTGGATGCAATAAAACGAATTCCGGATGCATGGAAATAATCGTTTCGAGAGCGCCCACATTTTGTATTTTTGCGATATTTTCTGCTCGTGAATCGTTTGTAAAAGGACTGACGCCGATGAGCGGATGCTCATTATTCGCATCGAGAGCCCAGACGACTTCAGCCAAAGACGGGGTCAGAGCAATGATTCCGTTTTTCTGTGGCAGCCTGCTGTTGCATCCGAGAACAAGAATAGTGGCAAGAGCTAAAAAGCCAAGACAACGTTTCATCATTATATTCATTGCAGAGGCATACATCATCGCGAAATTTGCGCGGCCGTATGCAACAGGCCGCGCCGCCTGGCGTATCGCCCGAAGGCCGATAGCCAGGCAGCCAGACGTATGCACAAATAGCGCATAGTCTGGCAACAAAACAAGACAAATGCTTGCGAATCATCGCCAGACTGAGTAAAAGGGCGCGGTTATTTACGGAATGATTCGATTCCGCATTATTTCAACAAAAAGGATTCAAATATGGCAGAAAAAACGGAAGTCGGCGGCAATTTTGTCCGCGATATCATGGTTGAAGACATAAAGACTGGCAAAAATGGCGGCCGGATTGCAACGCGTTTTCCGCCCGAACCGAACGGCTATCTCCACATCGGTCATGCCAAGTCCATCTGCATGAATTTTGGCCTGGCAAAAGAGTTTGGCGGCACATGCAACCTTCGTTTTGACGACACAGACCCAGTCAAAGAAGATACCGAATACTGCGATTCCATCAAACATGACGTCGAATGGCTCGGCTTCCACTGGGACAATCTGTTCTTTGCATCCGATTATTTTGATCAGCTTTATGAATGGGCAAAAGACCTGATTCGTCGCGGTCTTGCATATGTTGATGAGCTGACACCGGAACAGATTCGCGAATATCGAGGCAATTTCTATACAGACGGCAAACCCAGTCCTTGGCGCGATCGACCGGCCGAAGAAAGTCTCGAACTGCTCGAACGCATGAAAAACGGCGAATTTAAAGAAGGCGAACGCGTTCTTCGCGCCAAAATCGACATGTGTCATAAGAATATGAATATGCGCGATCCGTTGATTTATCGCATTAAATTCGCGACACATCACCGTACCGGCGACAAATGGTGCATCTATCCGATGTACGACTTTGCACACGGTCTTTCCGATGCCATCGAAGGCATTACACATTCAGTTTGCACGCTTGAATTCGAAGATCACCGCATTCTGTATGACTGGTTTATCGACGCCCTTGAACTCGACCGTCATCCGCAGCAAATTGAATTTGCCAAACTGAACCTGACCGACATCGTTCTGAGCAAACGCCGTCTGTTAAGCCTCGTCAAAGACGGTTATGTCAGTGGCTGGGACGACCCTCGCATGCCCACTATTTCCGGTATGCGCCGTCGTGGCTTTACCCCCGAAGCCATCCGCAATTTCTGCGAGACAATCGGCGTTAACAAACGCGATTCTCTGATTGAATTTGCGCAGCTCGAACACTGCGTCCGAGAGCACCTCAATGCGACAGTTCCTCGCATTATGGGTGTCACAAAACCGCTCAAAGTTTTGATTGAAAACTATCCCGAAGGCCAGGTTGAATGGTTTGATGCCCCCTATTCGCCGACAGATCCCGAAATGGGAACGCGACGCGTTCCGTTTTCGCGCGAACTTCTCATCGAAGACGCCGACTTTATGGAAGACGCACCTGCCAAATATTTCCGACTCACGATGGGGCGTGAAGTCCGTCTGCGTTATGCCTATGTCATCAAATGCGTCGGCATTGATAAAGACGAAAACGGCAATATCATTCAGGTTCGCTGCACTTATGATCCCGAAACACGCGGTGGCAACACGCCCGATGGACGTAAAATCAAAGCCACCATTCACTGGGTCAGTGAAAAACACGCCCTTCCTGCCGAATGCCGCATGATCAACAGCCTTTTCACGGTTTCCGATCCACTCGCCGATCCCGACAAGGATTTCAAATCATTCATCAACCCGAATTCCATGGAAATTCTTCACGGATTTGTCGAACCGGCTCTGGCTGATGCAAAACCCGGTTATCATGTCCAGTTCGAACGCATTGCCTATTTCAATGTCGATGACGATTCCACACCGGATCACCTCATTTTCAACCGCACAGTGACAATGAGCGATGACTGGGCAAAGATCCAAAAACGAAACGGATAATTTTTTTGAACACTCTCTTATAGTAGCCAGTCTTTTCGCCGTCACGGCGAATACGACTGGCTTTTCGGCCTATGCCTTCGGCATACGGCCTTTTTTTGCTGGCTATCCACCTGGTACGCCAGCAATTTTCATTGAAACAATATGCTTTATGAGGCTTTAAGCACAATCCCAAACACTCGTCAAAGCCTCCAAATCATCATTATTTGCATGTAACCGACTGTGTTCCATTTGGTGCTTGTGGTGTTCGTGCTTCAAAATCCGCTGCATTGTCATCGGTATCTGTACAACCTTTTCCTACTCTAATGAGTTCTGTTGTACCATTTAATGATTTTGCAGCCTCGCTACCTTCGTACCAGACAGCCTTTCCATAACCGACGCCGTCAACATACGCCCCTTTTTTCAAATCAGCATATGTCGACAATTCCGTATCATTGGATGTCAGAACAATAATTCCTGATGTACTCGCAGCTTTAATTGCACTTCCATTATCCACGCATGAAAATTCTGGTTCTGGAATATCTGCATTACCATTATCACCTTTATATAATTCAATAAATAAAGTACGATTATTCGAAAACGAGCGTTCTTCAGGAAATGTACAAATACCGGTAAAATTCCCATTATCAGATGCATATTGAATAGACCATCCCTTGAGGTTTACGCTTTCACCGGTCGCATTTAGAATTTGTATATATTTCGATTTATAGGATGCGCCTTGAGTTCCGCCACCCGTATACACCTGACTGATGAGCAGATGCGGAACTTTCTGAGTCCCCGGATCTGGAATACATGTCCCACTGTCTTCACAAATCTGACCTGAAGGACACTCATCGTTGCCGTGACAGGCATCATCGCCGCCTGATTCTTCAGTGCATGCCGATGTATCGATCTTACAGGACGAGGAACAAGTCAATTTTCCGCCCCCAAAACCTTCGAAATCTGCGCATCTTTTGCCACCAAAATCGTTGCCATCACATTCTTCCGAGCTCTGATTCTTGATTTTGTCCCCACAACTCGGATCCACACACTTGTTGTTTGAACAAACCTTATTATCAGGACAACCGCTATTGACCAGGTCCGTCGAATCGCATTCCATTTTTGTCGACTTGCAAACGCCACTTTCACAAGTCTGGTTTGAGCCACACTCTTCATTGGTCGAACAAGATTTCTCGCCAGTTGACAGCCCACATGACGATGTATCGAAGAAACACGTCACTGAACACTTGAGATCACCCGTCCCATATCCATCCAAATCTGCACAAGTTTTTCCGCCAAGATCCGTTCCGTCACATATTTCACCTTCATCTTTGGTTCCATTGCCACAAGTGGCTGCAACACAATGACGGTCTTTGCAAATCTTGCCATCAGAACAGCCATGAGAATACGGATCCATCGGATCACATTCCTGACAGTTGCTTTCATCGAATTCAAGACAGTTTCTTGCACAGGAAAGTGTGCCGGCAAAATAGCCCTTGCCCAGTGTTTTACACGTCTGATTGTTCAGGTTAGAGGAATCACAAACTTCGCCCAGACTTGTATCAACGACGCTGTCACCGCAATAATGCACATCTTCCGGCGTTGGATGTTCCCCCCCTGAAGACGTTTCCTTTACACACAACTTGTTTTCACAAACATAACCACTGTTGCAATCTGCAGAAATATTGCAGCTGCGAGGTGTTTCTTCATGTCCGGGCTCCGAACTGCCGGATGAATCCTTCACACATTTTCCACCTTCGCACTTGTATTTTGTCCCGGAATCATCCGTACATTCTTCAGCAGTCTCGCAGGTTTTACCAACATTTGCACCAGTCTCATCGTCTTCTTCAATTGGAACGAGTTTGACACAGGATTTCTCGACACATTTAAATGTCAAACCACTGCCATCCTGACATTCATACGCCAAATCACAGTATTTTCCGGTTTTGACTTCTTCGAATTTTCCCTCATCTTCCGATTTTTTGCCACTGCCATTCCCATCATTTCCAGATGACGAGTTCCTCACACAAACATTATCTTCACAGTGATAGGTTGCACTCGTCGAATTCGGACAATCCTTATCCACTTCACACGACACAGGCGTTGTATCGGTATTTGCGCAGGCACTTACAAGCAAAGCAGCTGGAATCAGACAAGCAAAAAATCTCTTTTTCATGACGTAAAACCCGGAAAAATGTCGTTTTCGAACGCCATTCGGCATGCTTCAAAAAAGCTGAAGTATTCTGAATACATTTCATTCAAAAGGCAATGACTCATCGCACAATTTCACGACAATTAGTTACTATATCTCAGCCGGGGCTCTGCCCCG
>JAZRWV010000191.1:0-5298 GCA_045599925.1 Myxococcota bacterium | reverse complement strand
CCTCCGCACCGCCCGCTACCGGCAAAGCCGATACGCGGGCGGGTTTGATTTTTGGCGTGCGCAATGATGCGTCTGTACGGCGGATAGGTGATTTCGTGCGTGTAACGATGCGTCCGCGCGACAGCTCGATGATTTCATGCGTGTAATTTCATTTGCTCGCCATATACGCATAGGCTCTTTTGAAAGTTTGGCTCTAAATGCACCAAGATTCATGAGGGTATTAAGACAATCCCCCTTTTCGTTTTATTGGAGCAAGATGCTCATTAAAACAATCGTGGCAGGTACCTGGAAAATGTTCTATCAAGGCGCGTTTCATCTCAATATCATCATCAAACACGTGCATCCAGATGCTCCAGTGTCCAGATGCACTCGCTAGTTCTAAAATGCAGTTACGCATTTGAGGCGTATTTTGTTGTTTAAGATTATCTTTCGCTTCGAGTGCTTTTTGATAAGTTGTTTTCCGATGAAGCCATCGTCGATCGTTTGCCGTTGCTCCGGAGGCTGGCGTTCGGTCAAGCCCTAACCATGACAAGGTGTTTTGTGCAATATCGATATTAATATCTGGCTCTTCGCCATTGGGTAAGACTCTTCCATCTTCTTTATATATAAATGTTCGATAAGTATTATCTCGGTGCGGAAGATATACTTCATTCAAATCAAATTCTTTATTACTTTTCGTTGGATTGCAAATCGGACAGGCAAGTAAAAAGTTATCCCAGTCTAATTCGCGCTGTCGATTAATTTCTTTGCCTTTGGGGTGTTTAGGCTGAATATGCTCAACCTGCAAACCTTCATTGATTCGTTCCTCACAGTACGAGCAATACTCGCCTAGATTATCGATGAGATCCGTTTTCGCATCCTTGTATCTTGAATACATACGCGGTGCAGTAGTTTTTTGAACGGGTCTCATGAGTCTTCTCCACCATGCGTTTTTTTGATGCCAGCTGCTAAACGTTTCATTTCGAGAAATGCGTAATAGGCAACATCATCACTAAATGGAGCCGATAACTCATCGAGTTTGTCATTAAGTGCTTTGAGCTTTTCGGAAGACATATCTGGCGAATATTGTTCAAGTGCCTGATAATAAGCTTTTGCAGCATCATACATCTGCTGATAACGCTGACTTCGTTGAGGAAGCTCAATCCCCATAATATTTTCGGTAATATCTTCGATGGATTGATTTGTGTATTCCGAACTTGGAAATTGATTCTCTGCAAATTCATCGATATTGTCGGTCAGATCAATGACTTCACCAGGTTTCAGAGATTGTACAATAAAAGGTGAATGCGTTGTGACGATGAACTGAATGCAAGGAAACACGCTTCGTAAATCATCTACAATTCGACGCTGCCACTTGGGATGAAGATGGAGATCAATTTCATCAATTAACACAATGCCAGCTGTTTTCTGTACGGCTTCATTTCCGAGTTGTGGGTTCAAACGAATACAGCGATAAGCCATATCTGCGACCATCGCGATCATGCTTCGATAACCATCGCTCAAGGCATTGAAAGGTATTCTACCTTCATGTTCGAGCTCAATGATGATCTGATCCTCAATAATATTGTGCTCGAATGAGACTGCCCCGGGAATGCATTGCATAATCGCATTCTGAATGATTAGCAGCCCTTTGGCCTCCGCTTGTCCTCTTAGTGTTGCATACGATTTCTGGCGGAACCACCTTTCAAATCTATGCTGATCAGAACGAGGATCAAGACAATGGAGATATGCATCAAGTTGCGTGTCTGGGCTGGATGTTTTAATATTCTTTTGAATATCCCAGAGACGTCCAGTACCATAATATAGAAATAGTGGAAGAACGTGAGACGTGCCATTTTCGACAGACTTACGATCTGCAACGCCAATTTCTGAGATAACTCTTGCTTGTTTGCCTCGATCGCCGACTGTACGTGTCCAACTGATATTCTGGTCATCTGACAGTGTTGCTTCTATGTGAATGCTAGTGTCTGGGGCATTGACGCGATAGACCTCATTTTCACGCAGTTCGTAGTGAAAACGAACATCTGATTTCTTGATCGCCGACAATCCGCCAGTCTGAATCCCTGAACCCTGAAAATACGAAGACAGCATGACAGAAATCGCATCAAGCACAGTCGTTTTTCCAAGCCCATTATTGCCCAACAGTACATTAAAATGCGGCTGGAAATAAATTGATGCATGTGAAAATCTTCGATAATTATTGAGTTCAAGTTTCCGTAAAAACATTGCATTGCTCCGTCATAATCCCCTGGCAAACTTTATCATAACCAGCGCACTTCACAAATAAAAAGGGGCTGCTCGCCAATGCACACCCAAATTTGGTCATAACACTAGAAAAATCACTTTATCGAGCGTTCGGTCATGCGCTGAACAGACCATAAACCCGTTTATCGAGCACTCGGTCATGTGCTGAACAGACTATAAACCCGTTTATCGAGCGCTCAGTCATGTGCTGAACAGACCATAAACCCGTTTATCGAGCACTCGGTCATGTGCTGAACAGACCATAAACCCGTTTATCGAGCGTTCGGTCATGCAACGCATAATTCTCATCTTGAATGGGAACACCTTTGCTCATGTGACGGAGAAGCCGCAGGATCCTTTTTATTCTTCTGAAAACCTGAAATTTATCGAAGATGGCGTTAGAGCTTTAGACAACGGCGAAGGCGTTGAACACGATTTGATCAAGGTTTGATGATAAACGCGTTTTGTATATCGCATAACAGATGATGCCATCATTGAGATTGTCATGTGTCGTGGGCATTATTCATAAAAATGCGAAGCGTATCGACCAAGCAGAGCCGTTGGGTAAAACGGGCTCAGGCGAGGGAGATAGCGCTGCTGCCGCTGTGCGAGCGGTTGAAATGAAGGTGAGATGATGGCGAGGTATCGTGCGGTGGGAGCGTGGCTGGGGGTATCGCGGCCGCTATGGCATTCGCCATACGCGTCACGCGCTCCGGCTATTGCCCATGAAACGCCCGCTACCGGCAAAGCCGATACGCGGGCGGGTTTGATTTTTGGCGTGCGCAATGCGACTGTTTACTTTTTGAAGAAAATTGACTAAAACTAAACAGCAAACGGCAATTGTTCTGTTTGGGGAGGAGGGTATGTTTGGTAAAAATCTACAGCACTACAGGTTAAAACGAGGAATAACCAAATCGGAATTGGCTAAACAATGTGGTCTGACCTCGATGGCAATATCCAACTATGAGTCAGGTAAACGAAAGCCCGACAATATGGAGATTATTAAGCGCTTAGCTGCCGCACTTGATGTTAAAGTCATGGATTTTCTGGAACCATGGCGAGATGGGCTTAGTGTTGAATTTGCAGAATTTCGTAAGCAACATGGATGCACAGTAAAAAGTCAGGAGTATGTTCGAAGCTCCGTTGAAGAATATCTAAACCGATTTTATACCATTATTGATGTTCTGGGCGAAAAAGTCTTACCAAATCCGCCAGTATGCCATTCGTTAGAACTATTGGATAATGTTGATACGAATGCACATCATCTTCGCCAGCATCTTCAATTTGCACTTATTGGGTCTGTTGGCAAATTGATTGAAGGTCTCGAAAATCTTGGAATTATCGTTTTCGAGATAGAGTTTAGTGAGCATAAAAAGTTTTCAGGCATGAATGGATTTGTGAATGGCAGGCCATATATTGTTCTTAATAAAAGCATGCCTTCTACAGTAAAACGCTCGACGCTTGCCCATGAACTTGCTCATCTCATGTTTAATTGGTCTGATTTCACAGGTGATGTCGAAGAAACTGCGACTGCTATTGGCAGCGCTTTTTTATTATCTAAAAAAGATGCTATCCGAGAATTAGGATTGCACCGTAATCGTGTTACTCGGGATATGTTTTCTGTGTGCCAGGAATACGGTATATCATCAATGCTACTGGTAACCAGGGCAAAGGTGTGTGGTATTATCAGTGGTTCGTCGGCTAAATCATTTTATATCAAAGCAAATCAATTGGGCTGGCGAGATCATGATCCCATAATTATTGCAGAAGAGGTTCCAACTTTATTTGAACAATTGGTCTTTAGGGCTGTTAATTTAGAAGAAATATCGATCACTAAAGGCGCTGAATTGTTAAAAACGACTTCCGAGTATGTATCAACACATTGTATGTTCTCTGCTGAGGGGTAATCAATATGATACAGTATATCAGCAGTGATACAAATATCTGGATAGATTTTGCTGTGATAGACGGTATTGATATTCCATTCAGACTGGATTGTGTTTATCTCATGTATTATGAGTCATTTGATGAAGAAATACTATCTCCTGAATGGGCAAAAAGTAAACTCCTAGAACTTGGTTTAAAGTGTATTGATATTGAATTTAACGAATATATGTTGGCTGGTGTGCTTATTGAAAAATACAAGTATAAACATTTGAGCAAAGAGGATTGTATTGCGCTGGCAATCGCCAAAACGCGAAACATCATGCTTTTAACAGGCGACAAGCATCTGCGCGAGGCTGCTGTAGCAGAAAAAGTTCAAATTATTGGAACGATCGGCATATTAGATTGGGTATTAAATGAAAAACAAATATCAGTTGAAGAATACGTTCGTTGTCTTAAAATTTTGCGCGACAATCCAGCGCGAAGACTTCCCCGGCGTGAATTGGATTCAAGAATATTGAAATATTCTAATGAAGATTAACATTGCACTCTACGTATAACGATGAGACGGTTTTGTCCTAGATGTGCATAAAAGGAAAACGCCTGCAAACTCATCGAAATCAAGATGCAGATTAACCATTTCGAGAAGCTCAGTCAGGATAAGTCAAACTTTCTATCTAGAACGTATCTATCAATGATTGCGTCCAGCCCACCCGGTTCATCAATCTTTTTGTTTCCCTCTGAATCAATATACTTATGCCAATACCAGTAACCTGAAAGGCGAAAATAACTAATTTGATGCCCTAACACATCCAATGCATAATTCTCGTCTTGAATGAGAACACCTTTCGATCGTAACAACTGACACAATTTGTCAACACTTAAATATGGCTTTTCAAAGCTAATACGTGTGTCTTCGTTATCCATGAAGGCTCCAAAAAAAAATCGGCCCACGCTGGTCCGCATTTTTGAATCATCAAAACTAAGCGCCGTGAGCCATCTCAAGTGTATAGATAATCCTAATAATGTCTTAAATCAAGTCTTTTTGTCTCTGAATCAGTTACTACCCCGCGAAATAAAAAAGCCAGCGCGTATCGACCGAAGGAAGATAGCGCTGGCCGCTGTGCGAGCGATTGAAATGATGGTGTGATGATGGCGAGGTATTGTGCG
>JAZRWV010000190.1:0-2653 GCA_045599925.1 Myxococcota bacterium | reverse complement strand
AGCTGTTAAAACGAGCAACGATAATGGCGAGTTTGAGATCGCGGGCGTCAAGCATGCCCTCATGCGTCATGGTCATTTGAAATCCCTTTTTATTTTGAAATTCTTTTTCTCAGCGAGAAAAGAATGTGATTAGTTCGATTTGTGAAGTGGCATTGTGCCGGTGATATGAAGTCCAAAACCTTCGATAGCCGCGAGTTTTCTGGGGGTATCGGTGAGCAGGATCATGTTGGAAATGCCGAGTGCTCTCAGGCATTGAGCGCCGGTTCCATAAAGTTTTGTGTCTGGCGCGACGCGATTAACGGCATCGTCATCCTGAGCGGCGTGGCCGCTCAGTGCTGCATCGAGTGCATCGTCGTCGCGATGAATGTAAAGCAATGTACCGGTTCCATACTCGCGAATCGCATCCAATGCACAGTTCAGCGCATGCGCATTGTCGTTCAGACCGAGCAGGTCATTCCATACCGCCCCGCTGTGAACGCGAATGAGCGGATCTTTATCTGCATTGTTCAGATTCCAGGTCAATGCGAGGTGCGATGAACCATCAATGGAACTCTTAAAGGAAATGGCTTTAAACCCTTTTGCAATGCCATCCTGCAGCAATTTTTCGTCAGATTTGGTGACGAGGCATTCGGTTCTCAGACGCCATGCAACGAGATCCGCAATTGTGACGATGGGAATGTCATGAATCTGTGAGAAAACCTCAAGATCCGGCATTCTGGCCATGGTTCCGTCATCTTTCATGATTTCGCATATGACGCCAGCTGGAATGGGTGAACCACATAATCTCGACAAATCCACACTGCCTTCTGTCTGGCCGATTCGGACAAGGACTCCTCCGGGACGGGCTGAAATCGGAAAAACATGTCCGGGACGCGCCAGATCTTCCGGACGGCATTTGGGATCTGTCGTCAGTTTCATCGTGTGTGCGCGATCATAGGCACTGATTCCCGTCGTAACGCCTTCGGCAGCTTCAATACTCACATGAAATGCCGTGTGAAATCTGCTCGTATTGTGTGCGGTCATCGGGGGAATACCGAGTTCTGCAAGCCGTTTCTGAGTCATCGTTAAACAGATGAGTCCACGGCCGTATTTTGCCATAAAATTGACGTCTTCCGGGCGGACATGCTCTGCAAGCATGCATAAATCCCCTTCATTTTCGCGATGTTCGTCATCGACGAGAATGATCATTTTTCCCTGACGTAAAATCTCAATGGCATCATCAATAGTGGTCAACATAAAAGCATCCTGGCTTTGGAATATGCAATTATCCGCCTTTGAGAAAGATTCGACTGTCAGCAAAGCGGATATGGCATCCGACTTCAAATTTAGAAAAATCCTGCATCGCGAAGCTTGTCCAGCGTCAGCGTTGAAGGCGGAGGCTCTATATCACTTTGTTTCATGTCGTGGCAAAGCAGTTTTTCAATATATTTTCCAAGAATGTCGACTTCAATGTTGATGACACGTCCAACTGTGGCAAAGTCCTTGGCCAGAACACTCTGCGAGTGAGGAATGAGCATGATTTCGAAGGATTTGTCATCGACGTGATTCACCGTTAAGGATGCGCCATCCAGGGCAACAGAACCTTTTTCAACGATGTAATGAAGAAGTTCCGGTGTGGCTTCAATCGCGATGGCTTTGCTAGAACCATGAGGAATGATCCGGATGATTTTCCCCGTTCCGTCGATGTGGCCGGAAACCCAGTGTCCACCCAGCCGATCTCCAACTCGCAATGCGCGTTCCAGATGGACTTCACTTGCCGGTTGAAGCTGCCCTAAATTCGTGCGGGCAAGTGTTTCTGAAGAGGCTTCAGCCGAAAAAACATCCCTGCTGAAACTTACAACTGTTAAACAAATGCCGTTCACGGCAATGCTTTCTCCAAGCTGATAGTCTTTGAGGTTGCATGCAATGGAGAGGCGGACGCCTTCCTGCGTGGGTTGAATCTGCTGAATGCGTCCTGTGGTTTCGATAAGTCCGGTAAACATCAATGACAATCCATAAATAAAGCACGTATGAGTGATAAGTCTTTCGCAGGAACGCGGAAAAACGCGACATGCGAAAGACGTTAACCGTTGTACTTCATACTCTATGGCTTTGGTAGACCGAAACCACTTTTTAAACGAGAAATTGTCACCATGCGTCTCTGGATGACGCGCAAGTGGATGCCCCATGCGTGGTGCAGCTGCACACGAACCGTATTGAAAGCATGCCGTGACTATGCACGGCAATGCAATGGGTTAGTTTTCATTTGGAACACATCGGCCATCGATGCATTTGCTAAGGATACACATGTTTCTTTTTCGGAGCATTCATGATAACGAATAATTTCATTATTATTCCAGCAGACAACAGACATTTTTTCATTGAGACACCAGGGAACTGAACCGTTTTGTACCCATGCTTCGTAATCACACGTTCCCAATGAATCTTCGTCGTCGCTGTTGCTATCATTGCAACTCGTGTTCAGAACTGTGCAAAGTAATATTCCTAAGGAAAGTCTGAATAAAGATTAATAGCTTTATTTTTCTGGGGCTTTGCCCTTTTTCCTCAGTTCACAATATGAAATCCGCTTCGTTTCTCTAGCCTGTCGGCTCTTCAACTTGCGGATTTCATTTGTTCACTGGGCTCTGCGATTCTCGACGTTCACCGGACGTCG
>JAZRWV010000189.1:0-3749 GCA_045599925.1 Myxococcota bacterium | reverse complement strand
CTCGGATGAGTCGTGCCGCAGCACGTCTATCCTCGCTCAATACGCCTCGCGATATTTCCTACTTTGCTCCAGCTTCTTTCAGCATTTCTACGGCATACTCATAATCGGCATGATATTCCAGAACAGATTTGCCATCATTATCCCTGGCATTCACATCTGCCCCGGCTTCTATCAATTTCCAAAGACAGTCAATACAGTAAGAAGCCACCATTAGCGGCGTACGTCCTTTATTATCTCTTGCATTAAAGTCGGCACCAGCTTTTTTGAAAAATGGAATCAGAGCATCAGCCGCATCATCGAAATCACCACTCTTGAGAGCACAGTGAAGCAGAGTTTCTCCATCTTTATTTTTTGCATTAATATCAGCGCCCGCATCGATTAAATTCTGCATAGATGCGATAGCCGGCTTGCTTATAAAAGTGTAAGACCACTGATCTAACTTTTTTATACATGAAAAAATAGGCGTATTTCCTTGATTATCGCGAGCATTCACATCTGCCCCGGCTTTTATCAGAACATCTGCGGCTTCGTTACCACACGTAAACAATGCTGTCTGTCCATCTTCATCTCTCGCATTCACATCAACCCCTGCTTTAATCAGAGCATCCGCCAATTCTGCAGTTTGCGTATAAAACAAAATCCATTCGCAGTCCGGCGTTTTAGCATCAAACCCGATTTTGAATGGAGAAAGCTCAGCAACAGACTTTTCAAAAGAAACAGCACTTTCATAGGCATCATCAATATTACCACTAGTCGGATCTTTTACTTCCCATTCTTCTATGCGTTCATGATAGTCAACAAGTTCATTCCAAACAAAGCAGCTGCCATCCGGATGAAGTTCAGTTAAACAGGTACGCCGAGCACCCAGCTTCATTACATAATCTATCGTAATCCTATGGCAATCATTAGTATCCCTGTCATTGCCATGACACTGGCAGTGAGTTGGTTCATAAGTATCATCGACTACATCTTCTACAACAGACCGACTGAATAGTTTGGATAAATAGCAGTCTCCATTATTATCCTTTGCATTGATGTCTGCACCTTTAGATATCAGCGCATTCAAATATTCTTTCGTCATAGCCATAAACATTGGCGTCTCGCCTTTGTCATTCTTTGAATTCACATCAATACCTGCATCAAGCAGCTTCATCGCACAACGATTGTATCTGCACCAATCATCATCTCGAGCTCTGTATAACGTATGAAGAAGAGTATTATTATGCGCATCTTTGACCAGAAGATCCGCACCTTTATCAATAAGCTTATTGAACAATTCTTCATTATTCGTACAATCAACATACATAATCAACGTTTTACCATCCGGATACCGAAAATTGAAATCAATTTCGCCATCTATATATTTATTAATATTTTTAATCACATCATCTCTAAAATTTTTACCTAAACGCTCTCCATCTTTAATATCAAGCAGTGATCTTCGGAGAAGCCGGTTGTCATCCGAAAGATTTTTGGCTTTAAGCAAGGTGTAAATATCATACTCCTCCAACATATCATGAAGGACAGTATACATACTTCCAAGCAGAGGTGCACCGCATTCGTCAGATGTTGCACCGAGTGAATACTCATACTCTTTCTCACAGCTGTCGTAATCAGTCATATATTTGTTCATTCGCTTTTCAATAAAAGCCCTGGTATCCGGCGTTTCTTCGAAAAATTCTTTCAAAACTTGCAGGTTCTTCGACATTTTTTGAATTTCAGGCAACATCAACTCCATCTTATCACCCATAAGATAGTCGTAAATAACTTCACAATTGGGATCGAGACTCGCATAACAAGGATCAATGCTCAGCAACATATCTTTCAATTTCTGCGTTGATTTCAGTTTCTGCATTGATTTCAGCAAATCTTCGACATACTCATTCACGGCATGATATTCCAGAACGGATTTTCCATCATTATCCCTGGCATTCACATCTGCACCATTCTTAAGCAGAACAAAACTTAGCTCATTACTGACACGCAACTCCCAAGGTGTATTATCTTTGCTGGCAGCCAACATAAGAGGTGTTTCCCCTTTGTCATTTCTGGCGTTAACATCCAGTCCGGCCTCAATGAGTTTCTCATTTATATCCCTAGCCCAGTCATTCATCGCACCATAGTGCAAAAGCGTATTTCCATGTGCATCTATGGCATGAAGATCCATACCTTTTTCCACAAATTTCAGAAATATTTCTCCGTTCGGATATTTAAAATTATATATATACATTATCGGCATTTTGCCATCTGGATATTTAAAATTTAGATCGACCCCCGCTTCAAGAAAACGAGCAATCGCATTCTCCTCATAAATCCATAATTGTCTGAGATATCTTCGAAATTGTCTATTTATATCAGGCTTGTGATTAGCTTCCAATGCCTTGAAAACATCATATTCATCAAGAATATATTCAAGCCCACTATACATATGCTTTAATATATAATCTCCGTATGGATGTCCACCCCCTTTATGTTGCTTATGAAGATTGTCGAAGTCACTCTTATATTTGAGCATTCGCTTCTCGATGAAAGCTCTTGTGTCCGGCGTTTCTTCGACAAAGTCTTTCAAGAGCTTGGGATTTTCCGCCATTTTTTTGAATTCAAGCAAATCATCACATCCTAATTCTTGTATACAAGCACTCTGGTCAGTCCCTTCATCCCCGTCACAATTGGCCCATTCACTGATATCACAAGATTCAAAACTCAAATAACAGGGCGCACAGCTTACTAATACGTCTTTGATCGAACGCGACGGTGCCGCATTTTCCTGAACTTCTTTAACTTCATTCTGAGCCTTCTCGGTTGACAGCCCTGAAACAGCTGTATTTCCAGCCTCCTTGCGACATCCCGTCAGAGCAAACAGAATCGCCAAAATTCCAACAAACAACACATTTTTGTGCATAAAATCTCCAGGTTAAAATACTCACTAAAAGACGGCAGCCTTCATACATCAAACAAGCGTTTTGGGGAATTTATTCCATCATTATGTTTTTGATTTCAAACCGGAATTCCTCGTTTTTCACGGGAGGTTATAATGAACACGAAAACAAATCAATCGATAGCAGTGGAACAAATCATCCAATAGTTTTGGTACTTTCAAAAGGTGCAAACATCTCGCGGGAATCACAGGTTTTGCAGTAATAGGCCCCTAGCACTGAGCCGCAATCGACTTGCCAAAGCGACGCAATTGGCTGATGCACACAAATCGATAGGACGAATTGATCCAGCGATTGAAGAGGCTCGAAGCATCATCTAAACGCATTTTATCCTGAAATAGAGGAAACTGCGAATGAGAGAGGGGGACGGAGCCATGTGGTTATGTGCATCGCCCAGCGCACGCCACGTATGCGCGCTAAGTCACTAAACTTCCCTTTCGAATCTTTCGACAAAGCATTCGTGAGCTTTTCGCTTGCTGTAGCTGATGCCGACGATGACGACTTCGCCATAGAAATCTTTGATATCGTCTGGATATTGATTCTCTCGAATCTGATCGATGGCGGCTTTGACATCCTGTTTGAATTTGAGCTCTATAACAATCGCAGGCTTCATAATTTTGGGTTTGGGCACGAGCACGATATCGGCAAAGCCTTTACCTGTGGGCATTTCTCGAATGATTTTATATTGGTTTTCTATAGAAATACATAAAACCGAAATGACGCATGAGAGCGCATTTTCGTTATTATACGCAATGATCGACGTCATATTCTGATGCGTTTCTTCAACCATGCGAGCGACGGTTTCGTTGTCTT
>JAZRWV010000188.1:0-3052 GCA_045599925.1 Myxococcota bacterium | reverse complement strand
CGAAACCAGTTCGGAGGAAAAGCCCTCAACCTCGGCATTCTCAATCATTTTGGTTTTCAAGTTCCATCTGGATTCGTCATTCCAACCCAGATTTTTGAAGAAATCATGCTCAGTGGGCTCAAAAAAATGCCCACTGCCACTCCTCAGGAAGTTCTGCAAAATATCGAATTTCCCTCCAATTTTATCGATTCTCTTCAAAATGCACTTCAAACCCTTCCAACTCAACAATGGGCTATCCGTTCCAGTTCCACGGATGAAGATTCCGAAACCCATTCCTTCGCCGGACTTCAGCAAAGCGTCATCGGCATCAGCACTCTCAACGACTGTCTGAATGCCATTCGCACTGTATGGATGAGTTTTTACGCCCGCGAGCGTCTTCTGTATCCGACACAGAATGATTTAAGTGCGCCAGTACCTTCGATGGCCGTGATCATTCAAACTTATATCGATTCCGAAACAGCTGGCGTTATCTTTACAAAACACCCCCTCGAAGGCAGTCAGTTTGTCCTCATCAACGTTTCGCACGGACAAGGCTCCAATGTCGTCGACGGACATGCCTCAGAATCCCTGTGCATCAGCAAATCCGATGTCAAATCCGAATACGAATTCGATGCACATGCCGAATGCATTTCGGCTTCACAAATTAATCATCTCATCAATACAGCGATTCTCATCGAAACCAGATTCAAACACCCCCAGGATATCGAGTTTGCATTCGCAAACGACAAGCTCTATATCCTTCAAACCCGCGATATTGCTAACAATCATAATCATGATCAGGGTACACTCTACTCCAATGTCAACGTCGGCGAAGCCCTCTCCGGTGTCGCTACTCCAATGACATGGAGTCTCGGAATGCATATCGCCAAAAAAGGTTTTGAATGCATCTTCGCCTCCTTTGGCCTTCAAGTCCCCGAGAATTTTGAATTTGTTACGACATTTAATGGGCATATTTATCTCAACATTTCGCAGTTTCTAACGGTTGCAAGCCAGATTCCTCTCATCGATCAGTCGATATTCTGCAAAGTCGCCGGCATTCATGCCCCCAATGAATTTCCATTCTCATTCGAGCAAATGAGCCGGGTACATTTCATCAAAAACCTCCCTCATTCATTCAAGGAACTCTTTCAAATTCAAAAACAGATTTCCAAACTTCCACAAAAAGCTGCGCAATTTGAGAAAAATCGCGACAAACTTCTGCAATGCGACCTCTCTCATGCTTCGCATGAAATAATTCGCCAAACATTCCAGCAGTTAAATGCTCTCTTTTGTTCATGCGCCTTTGACATGCTTACGGCAGGCGGATCATTTCTGGCTTCCTACGTCTTATGTTCAGCATTCATCGGATATTTCGATAAAACGGAAACCAGCGAGCTCGAACAATATATGTTCAGCGGTCTTCTCGATGTTCAGTGTGCGGCTCCGGGGCTCGCGCTGCTCGACATCGCCAGTGCAGTTCACAACTATCCGAAATTGGCCGAAGCCTTTATTGATGAACCCAAATTTGAAGTTCTCGAAGACTTTGAAAAGAAAATCCAACCCATCGAAGGATATCGGGAATTTCATACCAAGCTCAAACATTTTATTGACCTCTATGGAGCTCGCGCGAATCAGGAAGCCGAGATTGCAAACCAGCGCTGGCGCGAAGATCCTCGCTTTCTCTATCGCGTCATCAAGGCCCATCTCAAATCGGGCATCCGAAATGACGCGCAAAATATTACCGAAACAGTCGTTAATGACCGTGAAAAACATACGAATGAATTTCGTTCCATGCTTTCGCACACAATGCGCCCACTCTTCAGGTCTTTGCTTGGAATGGCCCAAAAGAACGCGCGTCTTCGCGAAACTTGGCGTTCATACGTCGTCGATGTACTCGGCATTTTCAGAAAATACTTCCTCGAAGTTGCCGAACAATGGGTTGAAAATGGCATTTTAGGCCATCGCGATGACATATTCTTTCTCACTTATGAGGAATTTCTCAATGGCCTGGAACACCCGGATTCGCTCTCCAAAATCCGGCTTGATGTGGCCTTTCGGAAAGCCCGTCACGACGCCTATTTATCGGCCAGTGACATGCCCGATACCTTTGTGACGCATCCGAATCAGTACAACGACACGGATGAACACGCGGATTCTCATATTTTATATGGCATTCCGGCCTCTCCGGGCTGTGTCAAAGCTCCGGTTCGCGTCGTCCATTCACTCGAAGAAGCGGCCGATCTCGAATATGGCGAAATCCTCGTCACGACGACAACAGATGTCGGCTGGACACCGCTTTTCCTCGTGGCATCTGCGATTCTGACCGAGCGCGGCGGCCCACTTTCACATGCATTTGTCGTCGCCCGCGAATACGGAATTCCGGCCGTCGTCTCCATTCCCGGTCTTCTCAACAGCCTCAAAACCGGCGACGTCGTCTGCGTTTCCGGCCTCGACGGCACGGTTAAATACTGATGTTTCAAAACGTTACAGGCCTCACAGGCGGCATGGGCTGTGGTAAATCCACGGTTTCTGCTATGCTTAAAACGCTCGGATACACCATCGTCGATGCCGACAAGCTCACACACCTGGTGCACCAAAATCCACGCGTTTGTCAAAAGCTGGCCGAAACATTCGGCCCCGATGTCATTACACAAATTCAAGGTGTAACAACCATTTGCCGCCCACAACTCGCCGAACACGCATTCGCATCCGATTCTGCACGCCAAAAGCTCAATGACATCATGCAACCCGAGCTTTTTCATGCGGCTTCTGAGGCCATTCAAAACGCCCCCGGCCCCGTCATTCTCGATGCCCCGCTTCTCTTCGAGGCCGGCTGGAACAAACTCGTCGCGCAAACAGCCGTCATCCTTTGCCCGCTTCAAACCCGCATTCAACGCATCATAGCTCGCGATCATCTTACTCCAGCTCAAATCACCGCGCGATTAAACGCCCAGATTTCCGACCTGATGAGATGTCAGAAAGCCCAAATTCTCATTTATAATTGCGCCGATATCGAGACTCTTCGCCTGCAGGTCATGCGTGTATTTGTTTAGGGGCATGGCTATTGGCCGAA
>JAZRWV010000187.1:0-6062 GCA_045599925.1 Myxococcota bacterium | reverse complement strand
CATTCAAAAGGGCTGCTCCACTCAGTATACTGAACTTAAACGTGGTGAAAGCTCACATGGCTTCACTTATGACGCCTCGCAGAACGCCGTCGTATTTACAGGCGTTTCCGACATAAGTAAGTCTTCCGATGACTGGTTCGCCATCTCCTATGATATTTGGGATAGAAACCAGGGTTAATCCTTACATCTTCCTGAATGCACTTTAAAGCCCTGCCCTTTGGCAGGGCTTTTTTTGTCTCAACGATTTCCATCTTCCATGAAATTTCATTCTTTTGGTATAGAATCCCCCTGAAGATTGTTTATTTTCACTATTCAACCATTGTTTAATGCAAACAAAGTGCTCCCACGCCTGAATTGTTTCCCTTAATTTTATCGTCAATTAAACCTGAATTGCATCCACGATTGAACTGTTATATAATAAGTATTCGTGTTTATGTAGGCTTTCTTTTCGATTCCTCCTTACTGAGAGTTTTTCATGGATAAACACGATGATTTAATGGCGGCCGCACTCAATGCCGTCGAAGCTGTCGAATCTCATAATTCCGACGATAATTCTCAAACCACATCCACTGATAAAGCTGACTGTTCTCCAGCCGACAAAAATGTGGAAAGTGTTACTGTTGCCCTCGAATCCAACACGACATCTAAAAATGCAGAGGGTAATGAAGATTATGCCGATATCCATTTTTCTCTTTCTGCATTTGGTGAATTCTTTGATGACGAAGATGATTCATCCGATGATGAAACCGGCTCTGATATCGTCTTAAACAGCCTCGATGATATTGCCCTCTCAAAGACTCAAAGCGATAGCAATGAACAGCTCAATGAACTCCAGAATAAACTCGATAAAAATAAGGAAGAACTTGAAGCCGCTCACCAAAAGACCAAAGACCTCCAAACCGAAATCGATCAGCTCCGGATGATTCAAAAACAGTTGAATGACCGTCTTGTACGCGTCTCCGCTGATTTCGATAACTATCGAAAACGTGTCATTCGTGACCAGGAACTTTCAAAAAATCAGGCTGAAGAACGCATCGTCAGTGGCTTTTTGCCTGTCATGGACAATCTCGAACGAGCCCTTGCACATGCAAAACAATCAGACGACTATCAACAACTTCTTCAAGGCGTTGAAATGACTGCTAAACTGTATTTAGCTGCCCTTGCAAAACATGGTTGCGTCCCATATGACAGCCTCGGAAACAGCTTTGATCCTGTCTATCACGACGTTCTTCAACGCGTGATTGATCCAGAAAAAGAACATAATTCAATCGTTCAGGAGCATCTTAAAGGATATATGATGCATGATCGTGTTTTAAGACCGGCACTTGTTGTTGTCGCTCAGCACGAGGAATCTACCAACGAAGGAGAGAATTAATATGTCCAGAGTTATTGGCATTGACCTGGGAACCACAAACTCGTGCGTTTCTGTCATGGAAGGCAGTGATGTCGTCGTTATTGCAAACCGCGAAGGTTCTCGAACAACGCCTTCTATCGTTGCTTTTAGTGCATCAGGCGAACGCCTCGTTGGACAGATGGCAAAACGTCAGGCTGCCAAAAATCCAGAGATGACAATTTATGCTGTCAAACGACTTATCGGTCGTACCATGGATGACCCTGAAGTTCAGCATATCAAAGACCTCGTGCCTTATAAAATCGTTCCCATGGGCTCTGGCGAACGAAAAACTCCTGGCATCCAAATCGGCGATAAAGTCTACAGCCCGCAGGAAATCTCAGCTATGATCCTCACGCAAATGCGCGAAATCGCTGAAGAATTCCTGGGCGAAAAAGTCGATCAGGCTGTCATTACCGTCCCCGCTAACTTTAACGATTCACAACGTCAAGCCACCAGAGATGCTGGGCGTATCGCAGGCCTCGATGTTCTTCGCGTCCTCAATGAACCTACTGCCGCTTCTCTCGGATACGGATTCGGCGAAGATCGCCACGAAACCATCGTCGTTTATGACCTCGGCGGCGGTACATTCGATATTTCCATCCTCAGACTCGGCGACGGAATGTATGAAGTTCTCTCCACTTTGGGCGATCCATTCCTCGGTGGTGAAGATTTCGACAATAAAATCGTCGAACTCCTCCTCAAGGAATTTAATGAACAAAATAGCGTCGACCTGCATGAGGATTTGGCCGCCATTTATCGCGTTAAAGAAGCCGCAGAATGCGCAAAACAGGAACTCAGTATCGCAAAGGAAACTGAAATCAACTTGCCATTCCTTACAATGAAAAACGGCTCGCCTCTTCACCTTTCCCGAACCCTCACGCGATCTGAACTCGAAGACCTCACCCGTGACCTCGTCGAAAAAACGATTCCTTTCTGCCAGCAGGCTCTTGATGATGCCGAACTTAATGCCTCTGACATCACCCAAGTCGTCCTCGTCGGCGGTATGTCACGCATGCCTCTCGTCCGCGAACGCGTCAGCCAATTCTTTAATCTGCCTATCAATACTGACGTCAATCCCGATGAAATCGTCAGCATCGGCGCTTCCATTCAAGCCGGCGTCCTCAATGGCGATTTACAGGAAGTCATGCTCATGGACGTGACACCACTCTCCCTCGGTATCGAAACCATGGGCGGCGTCTTCATGCCCCTCATCCCAAGAAATACACCAATTCCTTGCGAAGCTTCTGAAGTCTTTTCAACAACCCTGGATTATCAGGAAATGGTCAACGTTCACGTCCTTCAAGGCGAACGGGCAATGGCCAGTGAAAACCATTCCCTCGCTCAATTCCAGCTTTGGGGCCTGCCGCCTCTCCTCAGAGGCATGCCGGAAATCGAAGTCAGCTTTAAAATTGACGCATCCGGAATCGTCTCCGTTTCCGCAGTCGAAAAAACTACCGGCCGTGAGGCAAATATCAAAATCGAAGCCTCCGGTGGCCTTTCCGAAGATGAAATTAACAACATGATCGATGAGGCTGAAGCTCAGCGAAATGCTGATGAAGAACTTCATGTGCGCATCGATAAAATTAACCAGGCTAAAGGTCTCCTCCACATGGCTGAACGCTCTCTAAAACAGCTCGGCGAATACCTTTCTCCTGAAGATAAAGAGTCAATTCAATCCGAACTCGAAAATGATAAAACTTATTTGGACAATGATCCTTCTTGCATGCTGAACGAAGATATTGATGCTATCAAAACTGCACTCGAAGATATGGCTCAAAAAATCGCCGAAATCGCATATCAAGCAATGGGTTAATTCTCATTGACTCTCTTTTTAGGCCGATGTCATTTGATGTCGGCTTTTCTTTTGTTCGCTCGCTTTTCCGCTGCGCGGAATACGCTCGCTTTTCGGCGCTATGGCTTCGCCATACGCGCCTTCACGCTTTTGGAGTCTTATGAGCCCCTTCAAAATTTATCGAAAAACAATGATCTTTAGCTGGATGAAACTCGGCATCAGTATGCTGACGCTTTTCGTCTCTCTCGCTATTATCTTCGTCGCATACATCATTATTAAAAATATGGCTTTCGAGCTGTTCACCTCCATTATTATTGGATGCGTCGCTTTTCTCGTCGCCGTGGCTCTCTATTACATCGTCATGGGAAGACTCGGTTACAGCATCAAAATGGGACACCTCGCCATCGTTGAACGCGCTCAGCGCGGCGAAGATATTCCTTCAAACCCTATCGAATTCTCTAAATCTGTCGTCACAAGCAGATTCGGAAGCAACCGCCAGTTTTATGGCTATTCCAGAAATATCAAACTCACAATCCGACAACTGATTCGCGTGATTTTAAAAGGCTTTTCTCTCGAATCCAGCTCACCAAACCTCAAATCCACTCAATGGCTTACACACCTCATCGCAACTCCTTCTTTGAGATGCTCTGACGAATGCTGCCTCGCTTTCGCTCTTCGTCGATCCGATTACGAAGTCAATGCTGCCGTCGTCGATGCCCTGACATTACTCGTCCAGGAATGGAAACAATTCTCCAGCAAAGCTCTTAAAATTGGCCTTATTCATATTCTGATTTGCCTCCTAACATTTGCTTTCCTCTTCGTCCCTGGATTCTTTATCTTCAGAGATCTCGGGCTCAACGTACTTCTCTGGCTCGGAATCGCATTCTTCCTCACTCTAACCGTGAAAGTCGCTTTTTATGACTCGTATGTGCTGACTAAATCCGTTTGCGAGTTTTTAGCCATTATTTCTGACGCCAAAATTGAATCCAAAAATTACGTAAAATTGGACAGCTGGTCCAAATACTACGCAAAACTCCGCAATTCCGCCGAAAAAGCAGCCGAAAAAGCTGAAGACGAGGCAGATCGAGCTGAAAGAGCTGCAAAAAAAGCAGTCAAAACAGAAAATGCTGGTAAAAAAGCACTCCCTAAAGAAACCGAATCTGAAACAGCAAACTCATATTCCCCTCATGAACCGATAGAAACTGAAGAATCCATCACCGCTGATTCAGAGCTCACAAAAGAATCATAACCCCCCGTCTGATTCTGTCAGCATGCCCCAAACGCATGCTGACCACCAAATTCCATCCTCATTCATTATTTTATACAAACAGTTTGGTAGTTTTCCCCCCCTATGTTAATCTATCAATGTTTGGTAGCTAAAAAACGCGAGTAATGTCTCGCCATATCAGGAGGAAGGAAGATGAAGAAGTTTCTGTTTTCTGCACTCGCATCGTTGGCCGCATTTGCAACTGTCTCTTGCTCAGACAGCGATTTCTACGATGATTTTGATGAAACTACCCAGCCTTTGGTTCAACCCGAATATCCAAATGGCCCAACAATGACCGGGCTTACGGCTAAACGTGTTGCCAAAAAAGTCAATTTCTGGGGCAAGAAAGAAATTGTAAGTGAGTTCCAGGCTTTCAATGTGTCAGGCGCGGATCTAAGCGCCCTCTATAACGTCAGAATCGCTCAAGTCGCCAATCCTTCTATCCATCAAAACATCATTTTCATGACTGCAGGTCAAAAAATCTCCAGCAGTGGCCATGAAAATGGTGTCACAGGACAGGCCTCTAACTGGGATAAAAACTGTGGTGATGCCCAATGTACCGGCATTAGCCTGAACGGCCAGTCCATGGCCATGAAACTCATTCAACAGAACTGGTTCCCCAATGCCTGGTTTGCCATTGGCATGGATAACAATTTCGACTACACCGCTACTGCATCAAAGAGAGCAAATATTCTTAAAGGATTTGCCAACTGGATCGAATCCCAGATCACTGCCGATACTGAAAATGTCGTCCTTGCAGGAAGCTCTCGCGGCGGTTGTCTCGTCACTTTGATCGCACAGGAATTGCGCAAAAACCCTCAATATAACAATATCAACATCTATGTCTCTTCTTTTGACGGCGTTTGCGTAAAAAGCAGCGAACTCGGTGTCACTTCAACTAAAATTGACAATCCGGTTCGCAATTCCGGCACCTTTTATGGGGGATTGGCAACAAACATGAACGCTCAGTTCCCCAATCACGACAACCTCTATATCTACCAAATCTCCGGCGGTCAGGAAATCGTTCCCTTGGCCGGTATTCGCGCATACTCTGCTTACGAAGGCTCCAAACCGCCCAGCACCGGAACCGATATCGACTGGGGCTGGTACAAACAAACATGGGTTCCCTGGAAACACAAGGAAATCGGCAACGCATTTACAGAACCTGACCGCAATGATATCCCCGATGTTGTCGCCGATACCATCGATGCTCAGCTCTGGCACATCGAATCCAACTTATAAGCTTTGATGCATTCACTCGATAAGGCGGCCTCTGGCCGCCTTTTTTTCATAACAAATCACATAATTTCACAAATATAAGACGCCATCTTGCGATATGACTTTTTACCAATTCCCTTTATCCGCATGATATCACTCTTTCGCTTAAATGCTTTCTTCTCGCGTAATTGTATGATCTGATTGGCTCTCCCCTGACCAACTCCAGGCAATTTGGTTAATTGAGAAACATCTGCCTCATTGATATCCACACATTCTCCGGACGAAATCTCATTTTTTGTCCATGATTTGCGTTGATTTTTTCCCGAAAAATGTGCGGCATTTTCTGACAAAACCTCATTTTTAACAGACTGCACCAATGGCGTTTCCAGGTA
>JAZRWV010000186.1:0-3673 GCA_045599925.1 Myxococcota bacterium | reverse complement strand
AAGGATTAAACATGTTGGTCCCGCCAAAGGTGGGCATTGGGTTGTTTTGTAGTGGTCAGTGGTCAGTGGTCAGTGGTCAGTGGTCAGTGGGCAGTGGGCAGTGGGCAGTGGGCAGTGGTCAGTGGGCAATGGTCAGTGGTCAGTGGTCAGTGGTCAGTGGTCAGTGGTCAGTGGTCAGTGGTCAGCTTCTTGAACTTGGTCAGAAAATAAGGTGCGATTTCCCTGGGCACTAGGCACTACGACTCACTACTCACTGCTCACTGTTCACTGCTCACTGCTCACTAAGCAAAGCGCCGCAGGCAGAGGGGGGCGCGTCGTATGGCGAAGCCATAGACGCGTGGGGGGACACTTCCCCCCCAACAAAAATCCATCAAAATAAGTTCTGAACAAGATAGGAAATAGCGATGAAACTTCAATTTAAGCACCAGAAATTCCAAGCTGACGCAGCCAAAGCCGTCGTCGATGTGTTCGCCGGTCAGCCCTATCAGACGTTCAGTTATCAGATGGATAAAGGGACGACAAAACAGCCCGTGGGATTGTTCGAGAAAAGCGATTTTACGGGGTGGCGAAATCAGCCCATCGTGCCGGAGCTATCCAAAGAGATGATTCTTGAGCACATTCAGAAGATTCAGCGAACGCATCAGATCGCGCCATCGAAGAAACTCGAAGGGATGTATAACCTAACAATCGAGATGGAGACGGGGGTGGGCAAAACGTACACGTACATCAAGACGATGTATGAGCTGAACAAGCATTATGGATGGAGTAAGTTTATCGTTGTCGTGCCGAGTGTGGCAATTCGCGAAGGCGTGTATAAGTCATTCCAGGTGACGCAGGAGCATTTCTCGGAGGAATACAATAAGAAAATTCGGTTTTTCATCTATAATTCTGCACAGTTGACCGAAATTGACCGTTTTGCATCGGATAACAACATCAACGTGATGATTATCAACTCGCAGGCGTTCAATGCCAAAGGCAAAGATGCTCGCCGTATTTACATGAAGCTGGACGAATTTCGTTCCAGACGACCGATTGACATTATTGCGAAGACGAACCCAATTCTGATTATCGACGAACCTCAATCGGTAGAAGGCAAACAGACCAAAGAACGGCTTAAAGAGTTCAATCCGTTGTTGACGCTTCGCTACTCGGCGACACATAAAACCGATAGCATCTACAACATGATTTATCGTCTGGACGCGATGGAGGCATATAACAAGCGATTGGTGAAGAAGATCTCGGTTAAAGGCATTACAGAAACCGGCAGCACATCCACTGAGGGATACGTTTATTTGGAAAGTGTCAACTTGTCGAAAGCTGACCCCACGGCGACGATTCAGTACGACTTTAAGGGAGCAACGAGCGTTCGCAAGAAAACGTCAACCGTTGGGATTGGTTTTAATCTGTATGACCACTCTGGAAATATGGAGGAATACAAAAACGGGTTTGTCGTCAAATCCATCAATGGCCGCGATAACTCGATTGAGTTCCTAAATGGCATTAAACTTTATGCGGGCGATGTGATTGGCAAAGTCAGCGAAGAACAGATTCGTCGTATTCAGATTCGAGAGACGATTTTATCGCACATCGAGCGCGAAGAGCAGCTGTTTGTCAAAGGCATTAAGGTTCTGTCGCTGTTTTTCATCGATGAAGTCGCCAAATATAAACAATATGATGATGCAGGTCAGGCCTTGAACGGCATTTATGCCGACATGTTTGAAGAGGAATACAACAATATTCTTCAAAATAGACAAATGACGCTTGAAGAAGGCGATTATGCAAAATATCTCAAAGCCATTCGTGCCCAAGATACACATGCCGGTTATTTCTCGGTCGATAAAAAAGGGAAAATGACAGACAGCAAGTGTTCGAATAAAACAGAACGCACGTCGGATGATATCGATGCTTACGATCTGATCATGAAGAACAAGGAGCTGTTGCTCGAACGCAATCCGAAGAAGTCACCGGTTCGTTTTATCTTCTCGCATTCGGCATTGCGCGAAGGATGGGATAACCCTAATGTTTTCCAGATTTGCACGTTAAAACAATCATCAAGTGATGTTCGCAAGCGTCAGGAAGTCGGGCGCGGATTGCGTTTATGCGTCAATCAAGACGGGGAACGCATGGATGCGAACATGTTGGGGAATGAAGTTCATAACGTCAATGTGCTAACGGTTATCGCCAGCGAGAGTTATGACAGTTTTGCTAAGGGATTGCAGAGTGAGCTCGCGGATGCGGTGGCTTATCGTCCTGTAGCTGTAACACCTGAATTGTTCAAAGATAAAACCATTAAAGATTCGCAAGGAAATGAACAGGTCATTGATGGTAGCATGGCACATGCGATACATTATGACATGATCGTCAATGGCTATATCGACAAGAAAGGTGTTTTGACCGATAAGTATTATGCCGATAAAGCCAATGGCGCAGTCAAGGTCGCCGAAGAAGTCGAAGATTGCAAAGCATCAATCATTGAAATTCTTGATTCTGTTTACGATGCCAAGGCTGTGAAGCCGGAAAATGCACGAGAAAACAACATCGAATTGAAGGTCAATCCAGATAACCTTGCCAGACAGGAGTTTAAGGCACTTTGGAAGAACATCAACAAGAAGTCCGTGTATGTCGTCGATTTCGACACCGATGAACTCATTAAGAAATCCATTTGTTCGCTCAATGCCAAACTGAACGTGCCAAAGCTTTTCTTCAGGGTCGAAAGCGGCTCGATGAAAGAGATCAAATCGAAAGAAGCGCTAACTAATGGGACTGCGTTTATCAAACAAACGTCGGGCACATATGACTCGTCGAATCGCATTCATGCCAGTTCGAGTGTGAAATACGATCTCATTGGCAAATTGGTCGAAGAAACGGGATTGACGCGCAAGACAATTGTCGAGATTCTCACAGGCATAAGACCAGATGTCTTTGGTCAGTTTAAAGAGAATCCGGAAGAATTCATCATTCGTTCAGCAGGCCTCATCAATGACGAAAAGGCGACGGCGATTATTGAGCACATCACATACAATGTCTTGGATGAGCAATATTCGACGGATATCTTTACGGAACCGACGATTAAAGGCAAACTCGACATTAACGCTCGAAAAACCTCAAAGCACCTGTTTGATCACTTGGTCTATGATTCTGACAACGAACGTGATTTTTCATCCGAACTCGATGCAAGTTCTGAAATTGCAGTCTATGTGAAGTTGCCAAACACATTTTATATTTCGACACCGGTTGGGCGTTACAACCCTGACTGGGCGATTGCATTCAAAGAAGGTTCGGTGAAACACGTCTATTTCATTGCAGAAACCAAAGGTTCAATGAATTCGCTTCAACTTCGCTTAATTGAAGAATCTAAAATTCATTGTGCTCGCGAGCATTTTAAGGCCATCAGCAATGGGAATGTCATTTACGACGTCGTCGATAGCTACGAGGCGTTATTGAATAAGGTGATGAAGTAAGAGGAAAGTTTACAATTTAAGGCGCGCCCCCATCAAAAAAAACGCCGCGTATCCCATCGGGATAGCGGCGTTCCATCCATGTAGCGGGGTGGCATGCAACGCCGCAAATGGGGGCCCCAATCAAACAAAACGCCGCGTATCCCGAAGGGATAGCGGCGTTCATGCGCAGGCGTATTTCGCATTTGCGAAATAGCCGCGCCAAATCAAATCTT
>JAZRWV010000185.1:0-4861 GCA_045599925.1 Myxococcota bacterium | reverse complement strand
TTTTGAATTTTTTGCAAAAAAGCTGCTCAAGCACAGGGACGACGTATTTGTCCGCAGTGACGCCGTATCATCATGAACACAAACAGTCCTCGTCAGAACATAAATGTGCATGGGAAATACGTTATGTTTTCGGCTCCGAATCTGATTTCTTACCTGATGTACGTATGCACCAGGTTCAAAACTCAGCCAGCCACCTCAGACTATAATTTATGGTGGTAAGTTTCGATACATTATAATTCCTCTGGGCTCATTAAATCCTCGCCGCGCCTACGGCGCGGAAAAAACATTCAATTCGGCACTGCATGCAATGCCGCTACTGTTCATTGCACATTGCAAGACATCCATCGCCTCACACTATAATGATTACATCAAAATAAAATTGTGACACTTTGGATGTCGATTTTTTATGTATCAATTTGTATTAATTCGCTTAACAATAAGCAATCATCAGAGATTAGTGGGGGTTCGGCTTATGTGAAAGTTGAGAAATACAAACATCTTCATGTTTTAAAAGTTCTTGTTTTATCTCTTCACCAAAAGCATAAAGCCATGGTCGGCTTTTTGAAAAAACGCGATGACATGGGATAATGATTGGAAATGGATTACAGGCCATAACATGACCAACAGCACGTGCAGCCCCATCATGACCAGATTTTTTTGCCAGTTCCCCATAAGTCAATACACGTCCAAAGGGAACGTCCATTAGTGAAGTCAACACAGACTGCGCAAATGGCGAACATTGCCACTTAAACTGATAACATTCGACCTGTGGTTTTGTTGTGCATCCCAAAGCATATGCATCAAACCAACGACAAACCGACGCAACATGTTTGGGAATTATGTCATTGGTTTTGAATGAACTATTATGTTCCAAACCTTTGAGAAGATGTATCTCGTAAACCCAGTGGTCGTCATATAAAAGGCGAACTCCAGAAAAGCTTTCAAATGGAAGAAATACATCCAACCACAAACAGTTTGATCTTACAACATCAGTTTCTCCAATCAGCATACTAATTACCAGTGAGACAAAACTGGTTTCAGATCAAAATATCCCCATGGTGCCTGAAAATCGGCAATTCCCTCACCACAAGCCATCGCAATTCTGACGTAAGGTTTTGACGCAAATTTACAGTAATACCACATCTTTTTCAGGTCAAATCGAAGAACTACTGGCTTGTAATACTGATCGGGCACACCATTTCGAACAGAACATACAATTCTGAACCTAACTTCAAGAATGGATTCATTTTTCCGAACCCAGGCATCAGGCGCATCCACCATCAGTGTTTTATCGGCGACTCGAGTCAGAAGTTCCTCACGAGTTAATCCACCTTCAAGAGAAATTTTAATTCCATTGCCGGCACATAATCTATTATGGACAGGAAAATCCAGGCATTCTGCCATGTTTAAGACAATACGTCCGCCGCGGGTAATATCAGTCTTTAAATGAGCAGCTTCATGCCCAAGTACGCACATTCCCCATCCGGAAATCAGAATTGAATCGGAAGGATTGACATAATCGACAACAGAAGATGCAGATTTCGAAAACCCATCAGCGACATCTTGTGCAGAAAGAAATTCCGGATGTTCAGAAAGCTCAAATCTGCGTCCAAGAAAACGAAAATCCGGTAATTTTAATGAAATTAAGTTATCGAGATGACGAAAAAAGAGTGTTTGTTTAAGGCAAGACTCATAATGTCTCTGTGTCTGTATATTTTTTTCAAAATATCGAGTCTCTTCAATAGCCTGAATTGAAATCTCAGCATCCAGCGAGATGTGTTCATTAACATCTGCGAGATTATTTCTAAGGTTTTTAAGAGCCGAAATTGCAGAAAAGTCAGCATTCATCAGGCATTGAGGTCTAAAACATTCAACATTGCATGCGTTTTTCTTGTGGATATCCAGACAGGAATTATCGACGATATCAGCACTGGCACTTTGAGAATCAAAATGTTTGAATTCTGTCTCAGCGATGTTTGAATTTTGCCCCCAAACATGAGCGAGTCTTGCTGCCTGACAACATTTTTTGACGTGAGAAATCAGATCATCGCGAGAGAGTTCAGCCCTTTCATTTTGATAAATTACTTCAGAGCAACAGCCATTTCCGCAAGTGACGAAGAGTTCATCCGTATTCAAAACTTTTGTGGTATGAAATTCGACAAGATTCGAGATCCGATCGATGCTCTGAATACAGGAACGAGAAAGCACAAAAGCCTTATTGGCGCCAGCCTGTTCAGCCAATCGTAAGATCTCCTGACATAGAGCGACGTCCATAAGACTCACCATAGCAAAGGTAATAAGGTTAAATAAAAATGCGCGAGGCGGGAGTCGAACCCGCGGCCTTTGGCTTCGGAGGCCAACGCTCTATCCAACTGAGCTACCCGCGCAAAACCATATTACTAAAAAAGGCCCCAAAATAGGGCCTTTTAGAAAAGCGAGAGACGGGGCTCGAACCCGCGACGTCAACCTTGGCAAGGTTGCACTCTACCACTGAGTTACTCTCGCAAAATAAATCATATTCACTTAATAAAGAACATGGAGCGAGAGACGGGGCTCGAACCCGCGACGTCAACCTTGGCAAGGTTGCACTCTACCACTGAGTTACTCTCGCACACATCCAACAAACATAGCAATTAAGCCAAATTCACGTCCGTTGGCGAGGCGTGCTTTTACGCGTATTTAATAATGGTGTCAACCTATTTTTTGATGTTTTTCATAATTCTCCAGACTTTTCAACATTAAGTCATATCTGCAACTGTTCACACCACTTTACTTCATTGTTCTCACCGGCGATTCAACCCCATATAATGCCCGGATTCCATATATTGCAACGGGTTTAATATTTTCCGGCATGGATTTGTATTGCCGTATTGTTTCTTCCGCATCTTCAGAACTATCGTCTGAATCCTGATGGTCTTCCTTCACTGACTCACCATTCAGAGCTGAAGGCGGCGGCCCATATACACACTTGGGTGGCTTTGCTTTTTTACTATTCGATGACTCATCCTCTACAAGTTTCGGAAATTCTTCGCCTTGTTCTGGGACAATATCCTCGTTTTCCGACTGATTCGAAACTGCCTCACCTTCAGAAGGCAAGGTTTCAGGTTCAAATCCTTCTTTTGCTTCCTCATTCCCTCGCTGAACATTCGTATCAGATACATTTTCAACGGGCTCTTTTTTATTGCATCCCGATGCAAAAGCCGTAACCAATGCACCAACAAGCAAAAACAAACTTTTTGAAATAAATCTCATGAAACAAACCTGGAAAAAAACTTTGAACTAGTATCTGCCATTACCAAAGAAATGGCTGCCGTATGCACAGCATAGGCAGCCTCACAGCACGTATTGCAAAGCAATAGTGCTGTCCCATACAAAATAAGCTGCTATTTGGCATTATAATAATTAGCCTCCACCATCATGCCCTCGCTGTCATCACTGGGCTTTTCCTGGCGTGCAGCTGCAATTTCTTCAGCTCTTATCTTTTCTTTAGCCAGAACTTCTGCATCAATTTCTGCATCCCGAACTCGATTCATCGGATCTCGATAAATCCACTCATAACGCTTCTCACGTTTGTTTATAAAAACACTAATCTCAACAGCTGTTTCAGGCGTCGGTTTTGTCACATTCATATCCAACGTCGGAATGACTGAATCGTCCTGAAATTCCGGTTTAATGGCCGCAAATACCTCAAATGTGTCAATGTTATTAAATTCGCCATGCACCTGATATGGGAAATATTTATCGAGAAATTCCTCCACATCGTTCCTATTCATTTGGGGAACATAAAACCGGCATTCTCTGTCTGAACACTCCAGTTCAACAAAACCGAACGGCACCACTGCATTATAATAGCGTTGATCAGAAACCTTGAAAATGCCGTCATCGCCATGAACAGGCTCAGATTTGACAGGCGGTGCAACAACCGGTGGCTGACTGATTTCAATATCTGAAACAGGCACATTATCTATGGATGCCTCTCCATGACAACCTAAACATAGGAACATGAGAGCCAAAACAGAAGCAAGCTTTGTATTTTGCATCGATTTCATGAGTTTTCCTAAAATATAGATAACTACATGCAAAACAAACATGCAGCTATCTATATTTTTGCCAGAAAAAAGCCGTTCCTACAATGAGAATCCATCTTAATGGCAAAGAAAACGTTTTTTACAATCAAGTTTGCACTCCGAAAGCCCTGCTGCACATTCTTTTGTATTGCCACAAACTTTTTTTGCAGCTTTACAATCCTGCCTGCAAGCCTCTCTGTCAATTCGACAATCTTTCTGAAGTTGCGTCAATTCTTTGACCGGTTTCAAATTCTTTTTCTCAACTTTGAGATTTTTGTGCTCTCTAAGCGTTCGATATTCATCATCCTTGAGAGGCTGAGCAATGCTTTTTTTGAGATGAATTTTGTCATCCGACTGGATCAGTTTAGGATTTCCAGGCGGATTTGGAACCGGTTTCGGATGAATATCGGACGGATTGGAAATGGGTTTGCCTGTTTTATTTGGCAATTTTTGAAGTTCTTGTTTCACCACATCACGCTCGATTGCTTTGCGATCCTTGGCCGGAATCTGATGAATGTGATCTGCAGATTGTGCTGGAATTTCAACAGGCTTTGAATCCGGAACGGGCTGAGCCATGACTGAACAAGCGCAGAAGAGCCCTATAATACTAATGACCAATATTGAGAAACATCTTTTGCACATTGTCATCCTCCTTATGCAGAACATCGTTCAGCCCTGTGATGCGGGCTGAAAATGATACTTCATCAACAATTATGCCAAAACAATTTCTTAGTTTCATCGAGTATTTCAGGCTTTATTGCAAAAGAATAAAAAAAACGCCGCAAATTGCGGCG
>JAZRWV010000184.1:0-13818 GCA_045599925.1 Myxococcota bacterium | reverse complement strand
CATTTGTTCACTGGGCTCTCCTCAAACAGTGCCTTAAAATTACGTTTTATTCAGACCTTCCTTAGCGTTTATCCAGGCTGATTATTGCTGACAATTCGTTCTGCTATTTCTCAAACTCCAGCTTCACGATAAATTTGGAATAGGCAATATAAAACGCATCATTCCAGATAAAGACACTTTCGGGTTCAAAATCGTTTGAAATGGATGAATCCGATACTTTATAGACAGGCTTTTCACCTTGATATGTGGTTGATATTTTATTGGCTTCAATATAACCATATTTGATTAAATCCACAGGCGTTTCATATTGATTTGTTTTTGGGTTATATATTTCAATGAACACGCCGTCTTCAGTTAATTTAGCAGGACCATTTGTTATCGATCGCGGAGCACCAGCACTCATATATATTTTTCCCTGATAAAACGCCATCCCATGCTGACAGCTATTCACAGAGCGACTTATCTTATTCGTCTGCGACTGTTCCTGAAGAATGACTCTTTCACCATCGGAAAGTTTTGGAACCGGATGCTGATAATATTCATTGTTTCCAAGCCGTATATGCAGTGTATTCGAATCGGTATCGATGACGGCATCCAGCCATTTACGCGTCTGATATACGATCGTTTGAACTTTGTTCAACCGGTATTTTTCATTCTCTTTGATGATTCGGAATACATATATTTCTCCGGCATTCGATGCACCATCAGATTGAGCGATTCCATAACCGCTGCTTGCATACAGAAGAGGAAACGGATCATTCGATTCGGCATATTCCGAACCGAAAAACAGCGAGTTGACATGGATTTTATCACTATCCATACCCGTTTCCAGCAATGCAATATTCTTTTTCTGCTCCAGATCGACAATGCTGATATATCTGCCGCGATCAAACCCCTGGAAGAAATACTTGCCAAAATTGCAGCTCCCCTGTCTGTTCGTCACATTGCTATACTGGTCAAACGTCAGATAAGGCGTAGATGTATATGATTTGAGTTTTGACCAGTCAAAATCAATGCAAACGCCATTTTCATCACAATGCTGCGGACATTCGGACGCACATTGACAGGTCAAATCTTCATTGCATCCATATTTGCACGTTTCAGGACATTTGGGCGTGCATGAACCGTCTTCGAGACAATCCCCTGCACATTCTGAACTGCATTGACAGCTCAGATCCTGATTGCATCCATATTTGCACGTTTCAGGACATTTTTCAGAAGACTTAATGCACAATGCTTTGCCGTTTTTTTCGGCACAGCCATTGTCACATTCAGTCGATGTCCACTCATTATTCTGGCAAATAAAAAGCACCTGATGTTCATCGTCGCACTGACTTTCCCCTTCAATGCAAATTGTATTTTCATCCGATGAACAGCTCTGGAAAAGCAATGCTGAAGCGATTACCACAAAGCTGTATATCCACACTTTACCCACAAAATTCTGAATATGCATGAATCCTGCCTTATTACATCCTAAAATAGTGATTCCTGTTTGTCCTCGCTATTGCAACTCGTTCAGATTTCAATCTCCGACATCAGACCTCTTCACGACGTCTGACCGCCGCCTGCATAGCAGTAAGGATTCGGGCCTTCCACCTTCCCCTTTGTGACCTCCATTGCTTACTTGCAAACTTTCTTATTATAGAATTTACTCGAGTTTTTGGTGCGAATGGATGCCATTGGTCTCTTCAAAGTGTTCAAATCGATAAAAAGCCTCCATTCGGTTTATGAAAACGTTAAATTCTCAATAATGCATGCGAACAAGCCACTCTATTTCTCCTGTGTCCACATATCGGTATATCCGTATTCGTTTCCTTTTTCTGTAGTTTTATAAAGATCGGAATAATAGTTATAAACTTTGTCCATTTTAATGACATAGAATGGTTTAGCTGTCTGGCCCCATTTGGTGGAATTTTTCAGTTCAGATAAAGTATATTTGGTGAGCTTATTCCCCAAACCATTGGGATATGTTTTTCGAATTTCATTTGACCAGGTCGCCTCGCCAATCCACATGCCATTGAATTTGCCATTCGAAGTACGCTGCATGCCGATGATCATCGCGATATGACCATCATGCCACAAAATATCCCCGGCTTTGATGTCTTTGAGTTTGTCCTCATCCAGATCGAGAATTTTGACAAAATCCTTGTCGGGATCGAGGCGTTTCAATTTAACGAAGGCTGAATCGTGAACATTATTAGGATTAGCCCGGCTAGTACTCGAAATGCCATTGACCATATTTTCACAAAGATAGCTTCGCTCTTTATCGCATATATTCGAATCAGACTTAAAAACATGCGTCCACCAGTCACCGATATAAAATCGACCATTCCGGAATGCCCAGGACACAAACCCGGAACAGGCAAGCCCGTTCACACCTTTCAGGTTTTTCTCATTTTTGTCATTGTAATAATCATAATGAGCCCCCTCGCAAGCCCAGGGAATGACATCAGATTTTACAATTCCATCATCCGGTGAATCATAGGAATTGTATGCATTTTTCGTCAGATTCAGGCCAAAAATCCGCACATCCTGACCATTGGCGGCCTTTTCGCCGCTTGCCCAGACATAATGACTTTCGGTCGGATAATTAGACACGCTGTGTACATCATCATAATAGGGAATAAAATACGGGAACTGAAGCATCAAAAATCGAGCAGCAGCCACAACACTTGCTCTGGTCCCGTATCGTTTGCCATCCTTTTCAATCATTTTGGGATAAACATATTTGATATATAAATCTCGATTAAAAACTTTGGTCGTTTCTGTACCATACAATTTGCAAGTCAGATATGGTCTTTGTTTGCCGTTATCATTATAAGTAAATTTATTATAATGATAAGTTCTGTAGTCAGAATATGGTTTGAGAGTTATCGTCACTGAAGACGATACATTGGAACCGTCAGTGGAAGTCGCGGTTAATTTAATCTTTCGTGCTCCAACAGAAATGGCTGTGACAGTGGCATTGGAACCATCAGTTTCCAATGTTGCCAGCGTTTTAACCCCATCCGTGTTGTTTTCCGTGACATTTTCGATAGTCCATTTCAACTTCTGATTGCTCGCTTTTGCCGGTTTTATCGTAGCTTTAACCGTAACACTCGAATCACGAAGCAGAGTGAGGCTTTTGGATCCCAAATCGATAGATGTTACCTTGACAATGCAATCCCCCGATTCGGGATCGATGGTGCCATCAGAACAATCATCAACGACACAGGTCCCTGCTTTGCAGGTTCGACCGGCTTCGCATGCTTTGGGTTTGTCGCCATCGATACATGCGGGTTCCAGACACATCCCGGCCTTCTTATCGTCCAAAACGCATTGAGTGCCGTCAGGACAATTCATACGATCACAATCGGTTTTATCGACACATGCACTGTCGATGCATTTTTGTTCCGAAGAACACAGCTTTTCGCCGCAAAGTTCGCTCCTGGAAACGCAGTTTTCATCCAGACAGACCTGTTCATCATCACAAAATTCAGTTCCGCATGCGGTATAACATTTACCGTCAATGCAGCTTTTCCCCGATGGGCATTTGACATCGGCACATAAGTCTTCCTCAGGATTGAGGTCTTCACCCGTATCAGGCTCGATATCTTTGCATTCACCATTAACACATTCCTGATTATCAGGACATTCTGCATCACAAATCGTTTTATTATAATCAACGCATTGGCTATCAATACATACTTCATCTGGCTTGCATTTTATATTGCCACATAAATCATCATCGGATTCGTCCCCAGGCTCAGTAACGTTCTTGCAAGTCCCGTCGACGCACTCCTGGCCGTCTTTGCAAGCCGGGGCACAAGGTTTTTCATCCGTCTGTATATCACTGCAAGTCCCGTCGACGCACTCCTGGCCGTCTTTGCAAGCCGGATCGCAAGAATTGTTCTCGTCGCCATGCGTATCGTCAACACATTCCTGCCCTTCATCGCATTCAATATTTTTCGAGCCATTATCATCCTGACAGGCATTCAATCCGAACATCATGCTTAAGGAAATAATCGCTATGAACAGCCCCCGCTTCTTTTGATTCATATGTACTCCTGATGATAGGTGAAGCAGCCTTTTTTAGGGGCGTATAACGCCCCCAAAATACGGCCTGCATTGCTTGCCTATACGCTTCGCGCATACGGCCAGCCCGCCGCGCTATTTCGCCTGTTCGCTCAATACGCGCGGCAATCTGTTTGCATACGCACAAACCACCTCATAATGTTACGCGATTTCCTGCACGGATCAAATACAATAGCGCATGCCGTCGACTTCGCGTGACTGTTTTATGCAGGACGATGCGTCATTTGTGTGACATCATCCTGCAAAAGAGATGCGGCGTATTGCAAATAGCCGCATCCAGCCGGCGTATCGCCTTGCGATAGCCGGCGTTTCCCATAAAAATTCCAGTTTTATGTCGAAGCAGGACGATGCGCCACTTGGAGTGCATCATCCTGCTTCTGCTTTCTGATTTGTCGGAAATCGGCCACCGACAGTTCATCAAGGATGCGGATTCAATTAATTTGTGTGAACAGCTCAAAAAAGTCTGAAAACGACTTGTGCAAAACCAGTATCAGCTCGCGCTCCCCGCTCAACATAACGGCGAGGAAAAAAGTGACAGACAAGGCGTTATCTTAACACACTGCTTGTGAATGAAAACACATTGTGTTAGTAGATGTGCTTTCCAGACGGGAACGTCCCGTACATCGGCACAAGAACGCAAAACAGACAGCACTGTGAGTGTCTTCTGCCTTGAAATTGTCTTTAACTTATCCGTCATCATGCCCCGCACATTCGGAGGGATGGCTGTGTGGTCTGAAAGGAGCGGGAAAGTTTGTCCCCCGCAACAGCATGAACGGCACACTTTCGGAATTGTGCCAAAAACGGATTTCACGTTCTGAATCTGGAGAAATAAATGCCCCAATTCTTAATCGAAATTCTGCCGATAGCCATTCTGCTTGTGGTCACCGGCCACGTTGTTCTTCGCCTCCCTAAAAGTGAAATTCAGCACACGGAAGCCTTCCGCAAACGGCGTCGAACAAACTGGCTTGTTCTCGGTCTGACCTACGCTTTTCTTTACTTTGGACGCTACAACCTTTCGGTAGCCAAAACCCAGCTGGGCGACATCGGATTTGACAATGAAGCATTCGGAACCATTTTCGGTATTGGTTCCATCGTTTATGGCTGCAGTTTTATCATAAACGGTCCACTATGTGATCGCATCGGCGGACGTCAGACACTTCTCATCGGTGCCATCGGGGCATGCGTGGCGAACGCCCTCATGGGACTGGCGCTTTTCAACAGCGAAGCCATTGTCGGCATGGGCATATCCATTCCGACACTGTTCACAGTTTTGTACGGCATCAACATGTATTTTCAAAGTTTTGGCGCAGTTTCAATCGTCAAAGTCAACTCGGCCTGGTTCCACGTGCGGGAACGCGGCATTATCGGCGGCATATTCGGCATTCTGATTTCACTCGGCCTCTATTTCGCCTACGACTGGAACGGCATCATCCTCTCTCATCTGGGCCCGAAATTCGTTTTCATCATCCCGGCATGCACCCTGGCCGTCATGTTTGCCCTGACCATGGCGTTTGTTCGAGACACGCCACAAAAGGCCGGCTTTGAAGACTTCAATACCGGCGATGCAACGAGCGATGACAAAGGTCCTGCTCTCAAACCATGGCAGGTCTTTAAAAAATTGATGACCAACCCCATCATTCTTACAATTGCAGCCATCGAATTCTGCTCCGGTTTCATCCGGAACGCCATCATGCAGTGGGGCCCAACCGTCAGTGCTTCCATCCCTATGTACAAAGATGACTTCATCTTTCAGAACTGGGGCATGATTAACTGCTCTGCCGGCATACTTGCCGGAATCTTTGCCGGAATCATCTCGGACTATGTCTTCAAATCGAGACGCGGCCCTGTGGCAGCCATCCTTTATGCCGGTCTTCTTCTCGGTGTTATTGTACTGGCTTTTGCCATCGGCACTCCAGCCTTTGGCTATACCTTCGCATGGATGTGTCTGTGCGTAATTGGCGTTCACGGCATGCTCTCCGGCACTGCAACGATGGACTTCGGCGGCAGTAAAAATGCCGGCATTGCAACCGGTCTCATTGATGCATTTGTCTACCTGGGCAGCGCTGTCCAGGGGTTCATGCTCGGAAACCTGCTTCCGGATAAAGACGAAGACCCCGTGTTTGCCGCAAATCCGGACAACTGGTCAAACTGGCCGCTCTGCATGCTGCCGTTCATTGTTATCGGACTCATCCTCTGTTTCCGAATCTGGAATGCAACCGTAAAAAAAGACAAGCCGGCTGACAACACAGAGCTTCCCCCCAATAATGATGACAAAACAGAAGAACAAAAAACTGAAATTCAGGCCGCATAAGCCAAAATTCAACTCTCACTCCTTTTCAGTGCAGTCCAGATGACATTCACTCTTAACAAAATAATCGTCGATAAGAAAAAAAGGACTGATTTTTATGGATGCGGCGGGCTTCAATCCCGCCGCGGCACGCCTATTGCATACGGCGTGCAGAAAGCCGCTATTGCTTTGCAATACGCGGCTTTTTGGCGTGTGATGATTAAATTACTGCCATTGTGCGATTGTCTGTAAAATATTATTCGTCGCCGACAATTTTGTGAGCAGAAACAGTCTCCCCCCAAGAACTTGAGAAATTATGAGTCAGATTAAAGTTAAAAATGAAGTTCACAATAGCGTGATATTGCCGGATATGCAGGAAGAATGCCTCCCGGCGGAGTATTCGAAAAAAGTGGTGACTCGCCTTCCAACACTGCAAATCCATCATGATGAAAACAATGTGCAGAAACTCAAGTGGTATTATCGAAAAGAAACACTTACCGCTTATCTGGGAATACTCTTTTGCCTGATTGTCTGGTTTCTTGCAATTGGAATAAACGGGATGATAGGCGGGTCATTTGGCATCGTGTTTTGTTTTCTGATACTTGGCGTGTCTGTAATAGCTGTCATTTACCTGTATAACAAGGTTTCCTCAAATAAAGAGTCTTATTATTATCATTTTCTAAAGGATGAAATTAACGCTTTTGCAGAAGTCGAGCATTTTTACTATGGAAAAACGGTGTTTAAATTGCCGGATAGTGAAAAAATATTGCCTGAAGTGCCGCGAAGAAGCAAAACGCTAAACTGGATGTCCTGCGATGTTGATGAACATCTTTTTAAGGATCTCAATATTGTTGGGAGTAAGTGGACTGAGCTGGTAGTTCATGATGATATCCTCGGTGATTATGCCGGATTAAAATTCAGATTCATAGAATCATCCCTGATAGATAAATCGCGAAATCCAAGATATGGAGACATCATTTTTGATGGTCAGGTTTTCATATTCGAGCACATTCCGGAATTGAGATTTCGGGGAGTGTATCAGTATCAGCAGAATTCGGAGTGCAATACACTGGATGATTTCAGGAAGTCATTTGTGAAGTGTTGTTTTAACAACGAAACCACTGAGTTCAGAGGGGGACGTCTGGAAACTGAAAATTTTGTCATGAACATGGTCAGGCTCGGACGGCTGTTGAATCAATATGAAATGAGTTGGACACTCCATATTCATGATGGCTTCGCCATTCTTGCCATACCAAGGGACGTGAATATTTTTGAACCTGATCTGAGATATGCAGTGAAGTCACTGAAAAAAATTGAACGTGAACTTCAGTTGTTTGTTGATATTCTGACGGTAATTTCGCAGTTTGATTTTATACGGAAAAATCCGGACTGAGCAACTGCCGGGGACAGGGCTGTCGAGTTCTATTTTTAACTGACTTTTTCTTCTATGAAGATATAAAAAGAAGCATGCGGGGGCGTATCGCGGTGATGGTTCGCGATAGCCCCCGCGAGGCGCGCCGTATCGCCGCAGTCGACAGGCGCGCGCCCAAAAGAAAAGTCATATAAAAGTAGGGATTTTCGAATCCTATAAAAAAAGCCCCCGAATCTGTTGGATCCGGAGGCTTATGAATCAAATAATGATATTAATTAGCCGAGTTCCACTCTGCACTGCGTTGAACAGCCGCTGACGTCAGGGTCTTTATAATCGCAGTCTTCATCGCCATTCTTAATGCCATCACCGCAATAAGGAGCGAGTGTGCAATCGGGATTACAGCTGCCATAAGCACCAGTGTTATTCTTTGTGCCATAGTCACATTCTTCGTCACCATTCTTGATGCCGTCACCGCAATGAGGAGCTTTGCGGCAATCTGACATACAGCCGCCGTATGCACCGGTGTTATTATCGGTTCCGTCATCGCATTCTTCATTGGGTTCGTCGACGTTTCCATCGCCGCAGAAAGCATTAAGTGTACAAGCAGCCGAACACCCGCCGTAGACGCCATCACGGTTGTTATCGACGCCGTAGTCGCATTTCTCCTCGCCATTTTTAATGCCATCCCCGCAATATGGAGCTTTCATACAATGTGATGTACATCCGCCATATGAGCCGTCATTGACGCCATCATCACAAGTTTCATAAGGACTATCGACGTGTTTATCACCACAATAGCCATTGAGTTTGCAACTCGTTGAGCATCCGCCATACTGAGTATCGTCATTTGCGGAGCCATAATCGCAGTCTTCATCGCCATTGAGAATGCCATCCCCGCAATAACCGGCTTTAAGGCATTTATCGGTGCATGCGTCGGGTCCATAAGCGGTTGGGCTGTTTTCGTCGCCTTTATCACAGACTTCGCGGCCCGCAGGGCCATTGACCTCACCATCACCGCAGAATGGAGCCTGCTTACAGTTGGCAAGGCAAGCGGATTCGCCGTAGGCGTTATCGTTATTGGCAGCGCCGTTATCGCAATCTTCGCCAGAATCGACATTTCTATCGCCACATCGCGGAGCTAATGTACAATCGGAATTGCATCCGCCATAAGCGCCAGTATTTCCGGCAGTACCTTTATCGCATTTTTCGCGGCCATTTGTAGTTCCATCACCACAATATGCACCGCGTTTGCACTGGGTTGTGCAGCTATTTTCGCCATAAGCGTTGTCGCTATTGGCTTTACCGTTATCACAATCCTCGCCGCTAGAAACGACGCCATCCCCGCAGTATGGAGCTTTTTTGCATTCAGTATTGCATGCACCTTCGCCTGTTGCGGAGTCTGAGTTATTAGCACCGTTATCGCATTCTTCGCCGATTTCCTTTGTCAAAATGCCATCGCCGCATTTGGGGAACAGACAAGCATCTGTACACTCAGCGCCACCATTCTTAGTACCGGCATCACATTGTTCACCGAGCAACAAATCAACAATACCGTCGCCACAATACTGAACACGACAAGTGTTAGAATTGCATGAGATATTTCCTGTACCATAAGAAGCCTGCTGATATTTTGGATTATCACCAACATAATCGCACTGTTCCCATGAATCGAGTTGACCGTTTCCGCATGAAGAGTTTGAGCACTTATCTGTGCAACCATTTCTGAACTGCCCACCGGCGCTCAGAGCGAGAAGATTTCCGGAAGCATCGGTGGATTCACACTGTTCGTCGCCAGCGAGGACTCCGTCACCACAAACAGTTTCGCAGGTAGACGTTCCCATATCGAGGAAACCGGCGAGGGTGAGTTTGAAGTTTGATCCATCTGTTTTTCGTTCAGCCTGGAAGAAGTCGATGGCATAAATACCATCTTCGTACAAATCATATTTAGCATTATATTTATATCTATAAGTTACGCCATTAACAGTTTTAGTTTGATTTGTACTATCCAAATTAAAAGATGCATTTTCCGGATTATGACAACCGCCGAGATCGATGGACTGTTTTCCATTGACAAAGACAAAGACGTCATCATCGCCGGTGAAATCGAGTCTTTCGTTATTTCCACGGAATTTAAAGAATGTTCTGATATGAGAAGTAAAGTGATAGTTATGAGTTCTCGATTCGTTACCGTAGCCCAAACCATCGAGCGGGAAGAAACTACTACTTTCAAATGTGTAAGTACCGTTTGCATCGTTTGTGAGATTAAGCGTCAGATTTTGCTTAATTGTTTTATTAATACCGGGGTAATCACGATACCACATTTTGAACGAATTAGCAGTTATGCCGGTACCACTAGAATCTTTTTGCCAGACAGGAAGCCCTTCGCTGTCAAGTGTATTTTTAACGAGTCCGGCGCCGACAGCGCTTTTGTTTATGCGTTCAAAATCGGGATGACCGGCTTTTTCTTTGAAATTGCCGCCATACAAACTGACCATACTGCTATTGATACATCCGTCGACAGGATTAGTTGCGGTTGCATTTTTACAGTTTGTATTCAGAGTTCCTTTATTGTCGGAAGTATACGTTGAGAAATAAGCGCGGAAATCGCGATAAGTCACGGGCAGCTGGATTTTTTGAGGATATGTATTGGAGTGTTCGGTGCATTTCCATCCGGTTTCGATAGTACATTGAGCCGAACACCCGTCACCGGAAACGAGGTTTCCGTCATCGCATTCTTCACCGGCATCCCAAACGGTAATGCCATCACCGCAGATTGGTTTGTAAGAGCCATCTACGGTTTGTTCGAAGACGGTTTCAATCTTACAAGCAGCATTACAGCCGTCACCGGATTTGAGATTTCCATCATCACACTCTTCACCGACATCGACATTTCCGTCACCACAAACACCTGCATAGCAAGCGGTACCAGTCTCATTGCAGTGGTAACCCGTTGCAATCCGACACCTTGCAGTGCAACCGGAATTTGTTTTTCCGTTATTGGTACCGAGATCGCATTGTTCATAAGTATTATAGTCAGTGCTCTGATCGACAACGCCATTACCGCAAGTCACTTTTCTGCAAATACCGCCAGCACTCGGGCATTCATATCCCGGTTCGATCATGCATGTCGAAGAGCAACCGCCATTCTGGCCGCCATCATCACATTCCTCGCCGTGCTGAACAATACCGTCACCACAACCGCCACCTTTTGTGCAGACAGATTTGTTATCCACCGTTTCGCAGCGATACCCCTCTTCAAGCTTACAGCGGCTGTTGCATCCATCATTGGAAACGGCGTTTCCATCGTCGCATTCTTCGCCATAAGCGAGAATTCCGTCACCGCAAGCCCTTGCATAGCAATGAGAGCCCGGATTCAAGCAAACATATCCCGGATCGACTCTGCCTTTTGAGCAACCGTCATTATCGATATTATTGCCATCATCGCATTCTTCGAACCCTTCTGAAACAATGCCATCGCCATAGAGATCCGAGATCAGAATACATTCAACCCCATTCACAGCACAGTATTTGCCGGTGATGTTTGTTGGGCATGGATATGGTTGAGAATTTTTACAAACATGAGCGGAATCTGAAGAACAGCCATGACAGAAACTGCTCTGAGCAGCAATTCCATCATCACATTCTTCATCGCTGTCAACGACACCATTTCCGCATTTGATTAAAGCACATACCCCGTCTTTGCACTCATAACGGTTTTCCGGCATACAAGAACTTGTACATCCGGTTACGCCGTCACAATCTTCATAACCCGGATCCCAATGATTATCACCACAGCGAGAAGCTTTTTTGCAATCGGCAGTACACCCATCGTATGAGCCGTCACCGCCGACTGATTTTCCATTGACGATTAAACCATCATCACATTCCTCTCCGTTGGCTGTATCGATAACACCATCGCCGCAGATGCCATTCCATGTACAAGTAGTGGAATTGCAAGTTCCATAACCGGAAGGTTTATTCTCATCGCCATTATCACATTCTTCACCGAAGCTGGAATCGACAATCTTATCGCCGCAACGCGGAGCTTTTTTACAATTTTGAGTACAACCGCCATAAACACCGATATTACCGTATCCATCATCGCATTCTTCGCCATAATTCGTATCGATGTGTCCATCACCACAATACGAACCATAAGAGCAGTCCGAAGCACAGACATTTACATCTTTAGAAGCACTGTACCCACCGAGGTTTAAGCCATTTCCAAGGTCACAGTCTTCGAAAGGAGAATCGGAATTGGCATCACCACAGAAACCAGCGAGAGTACAATCGGAGTTGCAACCGCCATAAAGGCCATTGTTGCCATATACCCCATTGTCGCACTGTTCATTAGAATCCAGAACAGCGTCACCACAATATGAAGCCAATGAGCAATCAGCATTGCAACCGCCATAAGAGCCATCGCCGCCCACGGCATTACCTTCTGCATTGACATAAGCATTATCGCAGGATTCGTAGCCGGCATCAAGATTTCCATCACCACAGAAACCTGTCCGAGCAGAACAATCCGGCATACAGTGATTGCCATATACGCCAGTGCCACCGCCCACAACGATTCCATCTGCATTCATGATACGTCCGAGCCCATCGTCGCAGACTTCATTCTGGTTTTCATCGACTTTACCGTCACCGCAATAAGGAGCAAAGGTACAATCGGCACGACAACCGCCATAACGGCCATCGTTCTGAAGACCATTATCGCATTCTTCGTCATTCTGAACAATGCCATCACCGCATCTTGGAGCGAATTTGCAGTCGACTGTACAATGTCCGTAACTGCCATCACCGCCGAGCGGCAAGCCGCTCTCATTCACTCGATGATTTCCATTTTCATCAATGCCTTCATCGCATTCTTCGCCATTCTGAACGATGCCATCACCGCAATAACCAGTGTTATGGCACAAGAAGCAGTACGGTGCATTTGAAGTGTCATCCCAACCATAAGACGACGCACTCTCATCCATGGATGACTCGCCGTTGTCACAATCTTCGCCGACTTCCAATTCTCCATTACCGCAGGCGATATTCATGCAATATGTTCTGTCAGTGCTAATGCAGGTATACCCTTCTTCGAGGGCAGAACAATCGGACTTGCATCCATCCCCATCATTGGTGTTTCCGTCGTCACAGACTTCATCTCCGGCAATCACGCCATCGCCGCAAACGGTTACACAGGGTTTGCCGGGTTCATTGCACACCCATCCGTATTCCTGGACGCAATATTCGGAGCATCCATCATCAGATTCGCGGTTTCCATCATCACAGCCTTCGCCATTGTCGAGGACTTTGTCACCACATCCACCTTCGTTGATTTTAAGAGTGCAAGGTGCTCCCGGAGTCAGGCATTCGTATCCGAATTCAACTTCACACGTTCTGGAACAGCCATCACCAGGTTTATTGTTGCCGTCATCACAGGTTTCTGTGCCACCAATTTTGCTATCGCCGCATATGACTTTTTCCTCAACTGGCGGTTCCTGTTTTAATGAACAAGCCCCACCTGCTGGCGGACACTCATAACCAGATTCGATGAGCAGGCAGTTTGACATGCAGCCGTCACCGGAAACGGAGTTTCCGTCATCACAGGCTTCGCCTTCATCGATGACTCCATTTCCGCATGTTTCAAGAGCTTCCGTGGGTTTGCAGACATTACCTTTACAGACATAACCATACTCAACCATACAAGTTGATGAACATCCATCGCCATTATCGGTATTGCCATCATCACAGGCCTCACCTTCATTCCATACGGAATCCCCACACACACCTTCGCCGGAAGGGCCAACGGTATCCTTGGAATCACTACCGCAACCTACCATTGCTACACTTGCAATACAGGCAGCCCAAATCCAATACTGTGTCTTCATAATCGCTCCTTATCACACTAAATTTTGCATCAGACTTGCGAAATACAAGAAGACATTTCTTGCACATCCCCATTAATTTATAACATTTCAGCACACCACTTTGCAAAGTTTATTCATCCGATTCACTTATCTACCGTTACTATTTACCCGGGGCTCTCCCCCGGGGACTCAGTTCACAATATGAAATGAACTTCGTTTCC
>JAZRWV010000183.1:0-10796 GCA_045599925.1 Myxococcota bacterium | reverse complement strand
TGTCAATGTGTGAAAAACTGTGTTATATTGCGCCATGGTTCGGAACTCCTTGCAAAAGGCGGTTGTTGCAAATTTCCTTTTAGCAAGAAATCAGTTCCGAACCAACTATAAAGCCACATTTTTGCGGGACAGCAGTGGATTGCCACCAATGACCAATAAGGAAAATGTACTATGCTGCTCAAGAAAGAGTGGCTTAACTCAAACCCTTGTTAAAAATGTGTCAACCAAATTTGGCAATTTCAAATCACATTAAGACATTGTGCTTTGATTATAAAAATTATATTACACATTGTCGCTTTTTTATCGATAAACAATAGCGACGAGGTGTGTTTGTTTGCTATCAATACCATCACAACAAACATACAAGTTAATCGTGTTTATTGAAAAGGATATTATGAAACGCATCACATTATTTATCTGTCTGTTGAGCGGGTTGATGTATTCAGCCTGTTCTTCCGAGTCACAGGAAACACAGGAAAATCAAGGTGAGATGTACACCTGCGGAAGTATCGCAAATCCCGTCAGTGCTGTTATTTTGGAAGATGGGACTGTATGTACCGCCGGTTCGTGCATTTTAAATGGCACTGCGTGTCCGGATGAAAAGCTCGATGTTTGCGATGAAATCCGAGCAGCCAATGTATTTTCACGCAGCAATTGTCCCACCGGCGAGTATGTTTGTGGCGTCGATGAGAATGCGAAAACTGTGTGCGCACATTCATGTGCAGCAGGAAAAGAAATGTGCGGCGTGACCTGCCATGATCTGACCAGCGACCGCGATCATTGTGGCAACTGCACGACGAAATGTGCATCGGGCCTCGTTTGCCAGAGCGGCCAGTGTACTGACGAATGCACCAATGGTTTGAATAAATGCGGCAGTCATTGTTTGAACATGGATGCGGTTTCAGTCGCATCGTGTGATGAAACTGGCAATATCACGTGCAAAGAAGGTTATTCTGATTGTGACGGAAATCCAGCGAATGGCTGCGAAACGGATATTTCTGCCGATCGAAATCACTGCGGATCCTGTGATAAGACTTGCGAATCCGATGAATTTTGTGCTGGCGGAAAGTGTGACAGGGAATGTCCGGCAGCCGACGGCTATTTCGTTTGTAACGAAAATTGCATTAGTTTTGCCGAAAAACATTTGCTGACCTGCGATTCCTGTCAGGAAGGCTGGTGCAGTCAGGATGGCGATATGTCTAACGGCTGTGAATTCAGCGCATATGCGAATCATTTGACCAAAACATGTGATGCATGCGAAGAAAACTGGTGCGATTTGGATGGTAATGTCTCAAATGGCTGTGAAAAGTCGATAGATGAACTTAATCGGGCCGATTGCTCAACCTGTGCGGAACATTTTGGCGACTGCGACGGCGATGCGACCAATGGTTGTGAACGAAATTTGAACGCCGATGTTGAAAATTGCGGAGCCTGCGGAAACTCGTGCAATTCCGGCGAATTTTGTGTCGATGGCAAATGCTCACTTGACTGTCCGGCTGCCGACGGCTATTTCGTTTGCCATGAACAATGCATGAATTTGGATGAACAGCACTGGTCGAGGTGTGATGTCTGTCAGGAAGGCTGGTGCAACCATGATGAAGATACTGCCAATGGCTGCGAACTGAGTGCCTATGCGCGTCATCTTTCGCTGGACTGTGGCGCATGTGAAGCCGGCTGGTGTGATATCGATAACGATTTGGCTGATGGATGCGAAAAGTCGTTGAATGAACTTCATCGCACGGATTGTTCGACTTGTATGGGCAACTTTGGCGACTGCGATGGCGATTTGACCAATGGGTGTGAACTGGATCTAAGCTCGGATGATGAAAACTGCGGTGCTTGTGGAAATGCCTGTCAATCCGGCGAACATTGCGTAAAAGGCCATTGTTCTTCGGAATGCCCTGCCGAAGATGGTTACTTTTTATGCAATGGTGGCTGCGTCGATTTGGCTGCTCAGCACCAGATTTTCTGCGAAACCTGCATGACTGGCTGGTGCAGTCTGGACGATGATATGAGTAATGGCTGTGAATTCAGTGCTCATGAACATCATTTGGATAAAACCTGTCAGAAATGCGAAGACGGCTGGTGTGATTTGGATGATCAAATCCAGAATGGTTGTGAAAAGTCATTGGATGAACTTCATCAGAGCAGCTGTTCTGTTTGTTTAAATGGATATGGTGATTGTGATGAAGACGCATCGAATGGGTGTGAACAGGATTTGACGTCAAACCACGAACATTGCGGAGCCTGTGGTCATGCCTGTAAATCTTTTGAATATTGTGTTCAGTCTGAATGCGTTTCATCCTGTTCGGCCGAATACGGTTTAATCGCCTGTGGCGATAATTGTCTGGATTTAACAAAAAATCACTTGGCTTCTTGCGATGTTTGCCGAAAAGACTGGTGCAATTTGGATAACGACATGGTCACAAATGGCTGTGAAATGTCGGCGAATGATGTTCATCTGAGGTCCGACTGCAGTGCATGTGCAAGCGGGTACTGTGATTTGGATGAACAATCGGGTAATGGCTGCGAATCTGAAATGGCTGCACTGCATTTGGCTAGTTGTGATGGGTGTGAGAATGGCTGGTGCAATGCGGATGGCGATTTGAAGAATGGGTGCGAAGAGAACACGATGACGAGCAGTACGAACTGCGGTTCATGCGGAAATGTGTGTGACCCCGGGTTCAGCTGCTACGACGGTCTGTGCCAGAAATGCCCGACGGGACAGACCGGATGCGATGACACTTGTATCGATTTGGCTGCAATGCACTGGGTGGACTGCAGCGGAACATGTATTGGCGGTTATGCCGACTGTGACGGCGATGCATCGAATGGTTGTGAATTGAACATTGCTTCCGATGTTCTGAACTGCGGTGGCTGCGGCAGAGAATGCAAAATGGGTTACGAGTGTGTTTCGGGAACATGCGCGGTTCAATGCGAACTTGGAGAAACCCGGTGTGATGTGAATACCTGCCGCGATTTAAGCCTGTTACACTGGAAAGATTGTGACGGAACCTGTGCCTTGGGTTATGCCGATTGTGATGGTGAAGCGTCGAACGGCTGTGAGACAGACATCAATACAGCACAAAATCATTGCGGTGCATGCAACACCAGCTGTGGTGAAGGATTCTGTAATCATGGAACCTGTGCCTGTGATTCCGGATTGACATACTGTAATACAAAATGCGTCGATACGAAGACAGATATTTATAACTGCGGTTCATGCGGCAATGATGTGCACTGGCTTCGCAATACGACCAATGTGACATGTGTCAACGGGAATCCCCATTATAATTGTAATCCCAATCGAGCGGACTGTAATGGAGACTATCACGACGGCTGTGAAATTTATCTTGATGATGACAATAACAACTGCGGCATGTGTGGAGTTACATGCAGTGCTCCGGAGGTCTGTCAGAACAATTATTGCAGGGAATGTTCAGAAGGAACTACCTATTGCAGTGGTGAGTGCGTCGATTTAATGACGAATCGGTACAATTGCGGTTCATGCGGTGCTGCTGTTTGGAATTTACCGAACGTCGATACTGTTGAATGTTCAGGCGGCATTCCGCAGTTTACATGTTATGAGTGGAGATATGGAAGATATAGAGACTGTGACAATGATCCCTGGAATGGATGTGAATATGAACTTCCTGATGGAGCGTCGACATGTCCTTGTCCAGAGGGAGAGACCTATTGTGAATCAGAACACGCCTGCTTTGACCTGCAAAACGATTTGACGCATTGCGGAGCCTGTGATCGCAATTATAGCAATGTTCCCGATGTTAAAACCAAAGCATGTGTCAATGGTCAGCTTCAGATAACTTGCGAAGAAGGGCAGGCAAACTGTAATTACGATACTCAGGATGGTTGCGAAATCAATATAGAATTTGATACGGATCATTGTGGGTCTTGTCATTATCGTTGTGGAACAGGGGAATATTGCATTTATGGCGAATGCAAAACCTTATAGACATTGGGAAAACCATAAATATATAAGCAGGTAATAAAATTATGAAATATAACAATAAACTGACATTGCAAATATGTTTACTCGGGATCATATCATTCACGGCATGTAATGAAATACGTGAATATAAATATGAATCTCCGGAAATTTCGATAACATGTGGTTCGGCTGAAAATCCGGTCCAATCGGTCATTCTCGAAAGTGGTGCCGTTTGTACAGCTAGAAACTGCATTCAAAATGAAGCGCCATGCTCTGAAAACAGCCTGCGTTTGTGCGAAGACGCTCGCGCATCCGATGTTTTCAGACACAGTTCGTGCCCGTCTGATGAATACATTTGCACAACTGACAGCAATGGAAAATCGACATGTGCATTTCCGTGTTCCGGAAGTAAAACCATGTGCCATGGCATTTGCACGGATTTGCAGACGGATCCGACACATTGCGGTTCATGCGATATCGCCTGCGGCGATGGAATAACTTGCAATTCCGGTGTTTGCACAAATATGTGTCCATCGGGGCAGACATTTTGCAGTAACGAATGTTTGAATTTTGCAGATTTAAACATCGAACAATGCGGTTCTGACGGAAACCTCCACTGCAAAACCGGTTTTGCCGATTGCGATCAAATCCTTGCCAATGGGTGCGAAGCAGCATTGGATACGACCAGTCACTGCGGTTCATGCGATAATGCATGCAATCCGTCAAATTTCTGCGTTCAGGGGATGTGTATGGCCGATTGTCCGGCTTCAGAAGGCTACGCGCTTTGTTCCGATGAATGCATTCCGCTTGCCGCAAATCATTATGCCAAGTGCGACACTTGTCTTGAAAATTGGTGTGACCTCGATCTCTCCTCCACCAACGGTTGTGAATCCAACATCTACACCTTAAAGCTCGCTCAATCCTGCGACCAATGCGCCGAAAACTGGTGCGATCTCGACAACAATCTGTCCAATGGCTGCGAAAAATCCCTCAAAGAGTTGAATTACAGCGAATGCGGCAAATGTCTCGAAGGTTTTGCCGATTGTGACGATGATCCTACAAACGGATGTGAAGTGAATCTTTCGGAAAACCTTCAGAATTGTGGTTCATGCGACAAGGTTTGTGATGAGCAAAACATATGCGTAAACGGCAGCTGCGCTCTGACTTGTCCAGCTGACGAAGGTTTCGCCAAATGTGGTGAACAGTGCATTCAGCTGTCAGCAAATCATTATGCCAAATGTGATACTTGCATTGAGTACTGGTGCGATTTGGACAAAAATCCGGCAAATGGCTGCGAAGCCAATACTTATGAACTGAAACTCGATGATTCCTGCAGTCAGTGTCAGGAAAACTGGTGCGATCTCGACAATAACCTGGCCAATGGCTGTGAAAAATCCCTTAACGAACTGAATTACAGTGAGTGCGGTATTTGTTTGGATGGCTATACTGATTGCGATAATGATCCGACAAATGGCTGCGAAGCCAAACTTCTGAGCGATTCCGGCAACTGCGGAACCTGTGGAAATGCCTGTAAAGAAGGAGAAATGTGTGTTCAGGGCGAATGCATTTCGGATTGTCCGGTTTCGGAAGGATTCGCGATGTGTGGCGAGGAATGCATTCAGCTTTCGGAATATCACTACGGCAAATGCGGAACGTGTTTTGAGGGCTGGTGTGATTTGGATGGCAATGCCGATAATGGCTGCGAAGCCAGTTCCCACGACCTGAAACTCGATGCATCCTGCACTCAGTGCCAGGAAAATTGGTGCGATTTGGATAGCAATTTGAGCAATGGCTGCGAAAAGACATTGTCTGAGTTTCACTGGAAGGAATGTGGCACTTGTGCAGATGGGTATGCAGACTGCGACGGCGATTCGACAAATGGATGTGAACTTAAAATCTTGGATGACGCTAAAAACTGCGGAGCCTGCGGCCATGCATGCAATGCACATGAATATTGTGTTGACGGAACCTGTGTTTCGCAGTGCCTTGAATCGCAGGGAAATCTGATGTGTGACGGCATTTGTGTGCATCTAGCATCTAAAAATCAGTCAACTTGCAGCACATGCCAGAACAACTGGTGCGATTTGGATGAAAACAAACAGGATAATGGCTGCGAAGTCTATGCACCGGACATTCACTTAGCCTCATCATGCAGCACCTGCGAAAGCGGCTGGTGCAATCTGGATGAAAACATGAAAAATGGCTGCGAAGTGGACGCAGAACTGTTCCATGTCACACAGGATTGCAATGGATGTGTGGATGGCTATTGCGATCTCGATCACAAAACGGCCAACGGCTGCGAGGCATCCATGAGTTTATGGCATATGTCCGACTGCGAAACATGTATGCCTGACTGGTGTGATGGAAATCAAGACCTCGCCGATGGCTGTGAAGAAAATATATATACAAGCAAATCCAATTGCGGTGCCTGTGGTCATGCCTGCCCGGGCAATTTTGCCTGTATCAACGGCGAATGTATCATTCAGTGCCAGGAAGGTGAAACGCAGTGTTCAAATTCACTTTGCTATGATTTGAGCAAATATCACTGGCTGGACTGCAAGGGCACATGCGAAGCTCCTTATATGGATTGTGATGAAAAGCGAAGTAACGGCTGCGAAGTCGATATCTCGACGCATGATAATTGCGGTGCATGCGGCGTAAACTGCGGTGATGCCACTTGTGTAGACGGGGCTTGCAAATGTCCGGACAACCTGGCCTGGTGTAACGGGAAATGCGTTGATCTCCTGACTGACAAGAAGAATTGCGGTTCGTGTGGATATGATATTACGGCTGTTCCTGAGCATACCAGCGTTGTAACCTGCAAAGACGGCCGTCCTGTTTTACTTTGTGAAATGTCAATGGGTTTGGATACTAAATGGACAGATTGCGACGGCATTTATGAAACTGGCTGTGAAGCCGACCTTCAGTCGGATGACAATAACTGTGGTTCATGTGGAATAAAGTGTTATTCTGGAGGCTATGGACATCACGAGTTTTGCAGGCATGGTTCGTGTTTTTGAGTTATGTGGGCAAGGCTATTGGCCGGACGGCCAATACGCCATGTGATCGCGCGGTCTATTTCGCAAAGCGAAATACGGCCGCGCGTTTTGGTATTGTGTTCCAACCAAAAGAAAACGCGACGTGTAGTTCCGGGCGATTCGCCCGGAACTAGCGTCGCGTCTGTGCATGGCGTATTTCGCGAAACGCGAAATAGCCATGCCCCAAAATCAGCATTGATTACGCCAGATTGGCCCTGATGAGATCCTCAAGGGCTTCCATTTCGCCGACGACCCAGAGACGGGCTCCGGGCGCAAGAACTTCATCAGGACTGGGGTTCATCGAGACTCGGGATTCCGTTTCGATGCCGATGACGAGACAGCGATTTCGAACGGCGATGGCTGATTCCTTGAGTGATTTGCCGAGGAAATAGGCTTCCGGGCCGATGGGAAGACCGATGCATTTCAGGAGGTTGCCGCCATTTTCTGCCGTCAGGGTGGCGAATTCCTGCATCGAATGGAAATGAAATTTCTTTTCGGTGATTTTCCAGGGCGCGGCGTATAGCGGCTTGAATGAGTCTTTTTCGCCGACGATATAAATGAGATCGCCCAGCTGAATTTGCGCATTTCCGGCCGGAATGTTGAGGATTTCGCCTTCTCTTTCAATTCGGATGATGAACAGGCCATACTGCGCGCGAAGATTCAGTTCGATGAGCGTTTTGTTCAGGAGCGGAGAGTCCTCGTCGATGCGAAGCGAAGCCGCTTTCAGGCTTTCCGAAAGCCAGTCGCCTTCGTTGATGTCGTTCATTGTCACGTGAATGCCGCCGTTGCTTTCCACTCCAGAATACGACTGTTCCTGATGTTCGGCGTTGTCCGCCTCGTTGTAATTGAACAAAAACAGTCGCTCAAGACGCGTGTAGTTCGACAGAAAGCCTCGCGAAAACAGCACGATTAAGAAGACGACGGCACTGATGGCAAGATCAATCGGGAGGACGAATGGAGAGGAGGTGATCATCACAAAGGCTATAAAACCGACGACAAGAGCTGCGCGAAAGAGCTGCAGCGCCAGAAAAAGCTTTTCGTTTTTGCCTTTGATGAGGGCCAGGAAGACGCCGCGGCTCAAGTATTTTTTGCGCAGAATGAGCGCGCTCAGAAACGGCATCATCAAGAGCAAAGTCAGCGAAACACTGACAGCTTCGCAAACAAATGCGGCATTTTCCGTCATTTTTTGCGCGACCAGATTTGTCAGCAGCGGAGAAATAATACCGCCCATGAGTGCGTAAATGCCGATGAGCAGAATGGAAATGATGAATGTTTCAGTAATGAACTGCTTGAGTAAAACACTGCGGCGGCCGAATTTCTTTTTTGCGGTGGTTTTTGACGATTCAAATACGCGGCGGATTTGAATTGGCAGACGTTTGTCGAGCATTTTATAAACGGGCGTCGAAAGACGGATCACATAAGGTGTAGTTACCGTTGTAATAACGCTGACGGCAATTACAACTGGATAAATGTAATCGTCGAGGACGCCGGTTGAGATGCCAAGACTCGCGATGATGAAGGAAAATTCGCCGATATGTCCGAAACTGAAGCCTGCGCGCACGGAATTCTCAAGTCCACGACCCGAAAGATACACGCCAATTGTACCCATAATCGGCTTGACGATGACAACCAGAACGAGCACGAGCAGAATCATGTCCCAGTGCGCCAGAATGACCGAAGGTTCGGCCATCATACCGACTGAAACAAAGAAAATAGCACCAAAAAGATTCTTAATCGGCGTCATCATGTTTTCGATGCGATGGGCTTCGGTCGTACTGCCAAGAATCGAACCAATCACAAAGGCGCCAAGCGCCGTCGAAAGATTCACATAATCGGCCAGAAGGACCATGCCAAGGCAAAGAGCCAGGGAAATCACCAGCAATACCTCATCATTGACCAGCTTTTTCAGCTTTCGAAGTACTGTCGGCAGGACAAAAATGCCTGCGACAAACCATATCACCATGAAAAATATGACGCGCATCAAAGAGGTCGTGACTTCTTTAGCCATCGAACCGCTTTGCTGCATCGCAACCATCGGCAAAATGACGAGCAGAAGAATGGCGACGAGGTCTTCAAAGATTTCCACGCCATAGACGATATGGGTAAAAGGCTGGCCTTTGAGCTTCAATTCTTCAAAAGCTTTGACGATAATCATCGTCGAAGACACCGAGAGCATGCCGCCCATGAAAATGCTCTGTGTTGTACTCCAGTCGAACGCAAGTCCCAGAAGCCATGCGAAAAATAACGTTCCTGCGACGACAAGAGAACAAGTAATGGCGCCGGTTTTCCCAACCTTGAGAAGACTTTTAAAATTGAATTCCAGTCCGAGTGCAAACAAAAGAAAGATGACGCCAATCTCGGACCAGGTGTGGATATTTTCTATATCCGTAACATTGGGAAATATTGCGAAATGAGGTCCGGTCAAAAGACCGGCAAGCAGATATCCGACCAGAATGGGTAATTTTAATGCGCGGCAAATCAGGGAAGTGATTCCGGCGGTCATCAGGATGAATGCCAGATCCACGATGAGGGGGAATTCATTGATCATGTGTTGTTAGTTGTTGGTTGTTAGGTGATGTTTAACCGTACCGTTCGATAATGCGGCGTAGCATGCTGTGCCGTTACAAACAATATAGTATATCTGCAACAGATTATGGTTTAGGAATATTCCACAAAATGCAACCTGATTACTTTTCAACAGAGTCAATCATTCCACGCATGATGCCACATCGATGCTTATAGAGAACCGGTACCTTGTCGTTAATCTCGTGTTGACAGTCTTCTGGCTGAAAACAAGAATAAGTCTTGTGCTGAAAACAAGCATAAGTCTTGCCGTTCACGACAAAGACAAATTCTGTTCCAAACGGATGCGTTGCCACAACGGTTCCCTGTGTGCGATCCTTGGCGTTCATGCGATTGAGCACAACTTTATCCATCATTTCCGCTTCGAGTTGACTCGGCAAATATCGTTGAGATTTATACAAAAGCTGTTGTTTGTGTTCTACAAACTTATCAAACAAATGCACTCCCCTTGTAATAAGTATAATCAGCACAAAAGATATGATTATGATAAAGGAAAACAAAAGAACTATGTCATAATGTTTATGCTCATCGATCAAAAATATTATGGAAACGAAGATAAGCGTTGAAAAAATTGCATAGAGCGGTATTCTAAAGAAATAAAGTATAGAGAGCACGATGTCAAAGAATTTATTCTGAATTTTTCCGGCATTAAACAACGCTAGCAAAGCATTGTTGATGAGTTGAATGAGTTCTGAAGCATCTTTTGGCCTATCATGAGGCTTTGTGGCGAGCAGTTTGTGCAACAAATCGAGTGTTTTGGGATGAATATTGGGAATGTATTTCTTGAGTTTGTCTTCGAAATGTAGATTAAAGCCATCCGAAGGAAAATCGGACGGGACGATTCCCGTCATTAAATGAAGGGCTGTTGCGCCGATGGCGTAATAATCAGACTGAATTGTGCAATCCCCCATGAGTTGTTCCGGAGCCATATAGCCGACAGTTCCGGCAACCGTTGAACCATCTGTACGTTTTTGTGGGTTTGCAACCGCCCCGAAATCGATGATATGAAGTTTGTGATTATCAGTAATTCTGCCATCGAGCATGATATTCGAGGGTTTGATATCGCGATGAATGATTGGGGGCGCATACATCGTCTGCAAATCGTAAACAATATGTGCAACATCGCGCATGATTAAAAGTGTTTCAAACTCATTAAATCTTTTGCTTTTTTCGATATCATCGAGCAGTGATCTGCCCTGAATATATTCCTGAACAAGCCAGCATTC
>JAZRWV010000182.1:0-7266 GCA_045599925.1 Myxococcota bacterium | reverse complement strand
GCTGTTGCTGCAATTGAAAACGCTGCAGCTGTTGATGCGATTGAAAATACAGCCGCTGTAATAGCGAACGAAAATACTGCAACACCTAAATCTAATGAAGTTGCAGAGACTGCAACAGCTGATGAAATTGCCGCCGCTGCTTCGGCAATCCAAAACGTGGATGCAGTTGATAATAATGTTTCTGCAAATACCCCTGCTGTTTCAACGAAATCAGTCAATGAACCTGCTGCACCAAAGCGCGTTCGAGCTGTTCCGAATCGCCGTGTTTCGGTTTATCATTTATCCAATGAGCAGAATCAGATTCGTCATAACAACCGGTATGGCCGGTATGATGTTCGGCAGTTCGACAACCCGCAATACGACAATCAGCAATACGACAACCAGCAGTACGACAATCAGCAATACGACAATCAGCAGTACGACAACCTGCAGTACGACAACCTGCAGTACGACAATCAATATGAGCAGGATGGCCAATATGATGAGCAGAATAATGAATCATCTGATAATAGCAATGTCGTCTATTTTAATCATCAATCCGGCTTAATTGTGGGGTTTGGAATTGGCTGGTTTGGTCATTTTAGTGATGGTGAGATTAGTGCTAATTCGTTGTCATTGTCGTTTGATGGCGGTTTTAAGTCTGAATATCTTGGCGTTGGACTTGATGTGGATTTGTCAGTTAATCCTGTTGGGGATGATTTGAAGTTTACATATTCATTTACAGGTGTGATTGCTGGATACATTCCTATTTCTCATTTTGCACTTCAAACGATAGGTTTTGGTGTTGGGTATAGTGATTGGAGTCGTCTGTCTGATGAGTATGATTATTCAGATGACAATTTTCGAAGTGGTCTTTCACTTAAGTTAAAGCTCGGATTTGATTTTGTCTTTGAAAACTTCACGATTGGTGTGGAAGCGGATTGGATGCCGATGATCGATACAGAGAATGATGGCGGCATTATTGATAATATTTTTGGAGTTTCACTTAAGATTGGTGGAATTGTGTAATCAACTGATGGATCTACCGGTTGTTTTTTTGGGGGTATTAAGAGAACCTCTGATTAAAGATGATTAGATTGGTTTTCTGGGGATTTTTCTCTGTTCGCAATATGAAATGAACTTTGTTTCTTGAGCCTGCTGGCTCTCCAACTCATTCCGGCACATTTGCTCACTAGGTTCTGCGAGGGCAACCATTCACTGGATGGTTGCATTCTTGACCCCGGTTTTTATCATTTTCTGTACAAATATTTAGTTTTATTCAGACCTTCCTTAATAATATTTTTGACTGGCAGATTTACAATTTTATAAAAAAATCCTAGTGTATTTCTATAATCTGATAACCAGGATAATTATTCAACCGGGGAAAATTCTATTTATTAATTCATCGAAAGAAGACTTATTTGTCGTTTGTCTGATGTCTTTGTTTGTTTATGGTGAAGATAATATTGAGAATATAATATATTGTTGGATATTAATTCTATAAAAGTCATTATCGTGGCGTCATGCCGTAAACTGGTGCGGGAGGTTCCTTTCTGTTTTGTGGTTTGGGCTGAGAGAGTCTGTTCGAATCATTGGCATCTTTTGCATTCTCAGCTTCAGGAATAGCGGGCTCTTCCTGTCCAAACATTGAGGGTGGCCCATAAATGTCTCCCATTGCTTCATTATCGGACTCGGGCAAATCCATATTGTTTTCTGGTGCAGGTGAAGTTGCATGTCTTTGGTTGACGTCTTCAACCGGAGCCGGGCCATAGACGCGTGGTGCCTGTCTCTCGCAGGCCATGGTGAATAGTGAGGTAATAACCCCGGTAACGGATGCGATGATTTTCGTGAGCTTTTTCATATTGGCTATACCTTTGGTGAAAAGATGAACATGACCAAGCCAGGCTGTCAATGCAGAACATTATCTGTTCTATGTCGGGATTAATCAACGCAAATTATGTTTGTTTTATAAATTAATAGAATATTCAGGTGCTGAATAATATATGTAATGATTTTTTGTCAATCAAATCACAATAGTTACGACCATGCTTGGTCTCCAGTAATTCCAAAGAAAAGCCGTTGTTAGTTCAAGTTCAAAGCCGGCTCTTAGATGTTTTGAGATTGGCCATTGCCAGCTCGATTCCAATCGAAGACCTCCGGCGAGTTTGTCTTTACTCCATGGCATTTGTGAAAAGAGAGCAGCTCCCACGCCAAAACGGAAGATCAGTGTTTCACATTGAGCATAGAAATCCAGGGTTAAGGAAACAGAGTGAAAATAGTCCTTCATGTCATCGAAGAATGTCCACATCTCTTCGTCCTGGGTGTGGTCATTTGGCAGGGTACCAATATCATAGAGTCTTCCGGCTTCATATTGTGCAGTGAATCCAACAAATTCGCCGTGATAGCCGAGACTGATGCTTGTGCTAAGGCCTATATTGGTGGGGACGACCATGAGTTGTGTCGTTCCGTTTGAGCCTCCCTGGACAGAAATGTCGAATCCCTGCTTCCAGCGTGCGCGTCTGCCGTCTGTATAGTGAAGTTTTGGTTTTTCTTTGGAAGCATCTTCTTTAGGTCTGGTATAGACAACTTGAGTGGGGATAGTATCTTCCTGCTGAAGCTCAGGAATCTGTTTATTTTGAACTTGTTTCTGTTCGTCAGAGTTTAATAATTGCGTGTTGTCTTGAGCTTGTGCGAACGATGCCGTTAAGGAAATGAATGCAATAATGGTTGTGTAAAGAGTAGTGATAAGGTGCTTATTGTCTATCATGATTTGTTCTGAATAAAGATTAATAGCTTTTTTTCTGGGGCTTTGCCCTTTTTCATCAGTTCGCAATATGAAATCAGCTTCGTTTCTCGAGCCGCCTCACCTCCTTGTCACTTCGTGACGTTCCTCCTCTCCATTATGGCGAGGAGGAATTTAAGGTAACATTTCATTTGCTCACTGGGTTCTGCGTTTTTCGCCATCCACAGGATGGCGAAAATCCTCGGCCCCCGGCTCTCTTCAGTTAGTGCCTTAAAATATTGTTTTGGTCCCCTAAGTGAAAATAATCGAATTGTTTATAATGTATACCTAGGTAGCATGTTGTGCCATAAAATACCTAGCGATATGTTGAAGCAAAATCAAGAGACAAATACATGAGGTCTCATCATGGCTATTATCAGCCTGTGGATTAGTCGCAGTGATGGTGACAGTTTTCGTCCGCGTGTTCGATTTCAATCGTGACGTGATCGATATGATAGGGCAGAGCAGTTTTTCGCAAAGCCTCTTTGATGTCGTGGATATCGGCATCTTCATCGACGACAGCATGTAATGTCATGACATGACTTTCGCCATCCTGGGACCAGATGTGGAGATCGTGGATTTCGTTGATTTTTTCGATTGCGGAAAGTTCATTTTTTAGAGTCTGCAGATCGAGTCCTTCAGGAACGTTTTGTAAAAAGATTCGGAACGTATCGACGAGGTTGTGCACGACATTAAAGAGAATCCATATCGAAATGCAGATCGACAGGATGGGGTCGAGTATTGGGAGGTCGATGAAGCACATCACAATGGCTGCAATGAGTACGGCAAGCCATCCGAGGACATCTTCCATAATGTGCAGGAAAACTGCGCGTTCGTTGAGACTGTGACCATGTTTAAGGCGCAGTGCTGCTGCGCCGTTGACGGCAATGCCGACAATGGCGAGCCAGACCATCCCCTGGGCTTCGATATCGGCTGGTGTTATGATGCGGCCAACAGCATTGATGATGATGAAAATGCTGCTCGCAAATAGAATTGCGGACAGAAAAACGGCACCAAGAAGTGAAAAACGTTTATAGCCGTATGAATAGCTGCTGTCGCATTTTTGCTTGCTCTTTCGTTGCAGCCACCAGGCTAATCCTAAAGAACAGCAGTCACCAAAATCATGAAGTGCGTCACTGAGAATTGCAATCGAATTGGTGAAAACCCCACCGATGACTTCAATAATGACAAATATTGCATTCAGCCAGAATACAACACCGAGATTGTGTTCTGCATCATGTGAATGTTCATGATGGTGGTGATGATGTGACATAATAATATATTATCATTCAGTCAGAATGAGTAATGGAACTGTTTGCTGTGGTAGATAGCTTTTGTATGGCACAACAATTATTCTTTTTCGATAATATTTGTTGTATCAATCTGATATTTATTTTTCCACATTGTGATTGTATCCCGATGAGCCTTTACATACTCATTATCGCCGGAAAACATGCCATATACGGATTTGACTTTTTTCAATTCCCATGAATCAAGGGATTGCATGAATGAAGTCGCATAGAAAAATAGATATTCCATATTTTCGACATTTCCGACATTCCATTGTTCCAGTGGCTGATTAAATGCGGCGGCACCAGAGAACATCATATCCATAGTTTGAACATTGCTGACATTCCAGGCATTCAAGGGCTGGTTGAAGGTTAAAGCCTCCTTAAACATGCTCGTCATGTTTTTAACGCTGGAAACGTTCCAAGTCGAAATGTCCTGATTGAATGATTCGGCATTGTTAAACATGCTTTCCATGTTGGTGACATGAGAAGTATCCCACTGATTGAGTGGCTGGTTAAAGGATGAGGCATCCTGGAACATCTCGGACATATTTTCGATGGAAGAAACCTTCCAGTGATTGATGGAAGAATTGAGTGATTTAGCACCGTAAAACATGGCTTTTAAGGATTTAGCCTGAGAAAGAACTGGTGCATCAGATGCTGAAATGGTCAGGTTTGAACAATGGGTTGAAAAGTTTTCCATGGTTTTCCATGCATTATTGCCCCATTGAATGATGTCTGTGACCTGATAATTGTCTGAATCAGCTAGAAGAATGCCGGGCAAACTGCCTGTAATTTTAATGATTTTGGTTCCTTTGGATGCATAAAAGCACGATGAGTCTTCGGTCTGGTCCGAATGCTCATAAATATTGTCGTCATCGCAGTTAATGTTATACGCAACAGTACCGGATGCTGATGTGTTAACCTTGATGGGGAAGTAGGTGTTGTCATTGAGTATTTCAACGGCAAAGGTAAATGGGTTATCGGCGTAAGTTGCGACGACGGGCCGACTGGCTGTTTGTGTTGCAGCGGTTTCTGGCTGAGCGTCATTATTGGCTGTATGAGTGCAGGCAGGCATCAGCAATGCCAGAAGGATGGCTGTTTTTTTCATATTTTTAGAGAAATCGAATTGCATTTTATTATTCTCGTCACATAGTTGAAACAGTAGTGTATGCAAAGGCCTATTTGCTAAAGCATAGGCATTATTATTAGCATTCTAGCATGAAATGTTGAAAATGGCGAGTGATGGAGAAAGGGATTTAAGCACAGAATAAAGAAACGCCGCGTATTCCGAAATGGAATAGCGGCGTTAAAGCGGCGTATTTGCGAAGCAAATAGACGCGTTCAGGCCGACGCATGCGTGAGCAAAGTCGGCCTTTAAAAGAATTAATTATCAGATTTTACGCCACCATGGTTTGCGCAGAATGTTTCAGCATTGGCATCACAGCCTGAATAACCATCATTGCAGAGGACGCAGGGTGCTGCAGGTGTGCATGTATTCGATCTGTATGTTCCGTTATTGGTGCAGTAATAGGCATTGCCGTCATGGCCGCAGATGCCGGGATCCTGATTTTTAACGCAGGTGGCTGGGACGTTTGAAGGTCTGCCTTTGTGACCATTACAGAATGTTGCTTCATCAGCATTGCAGCCTGCATATCCATCCGGGCAGACGACGCATGGTGCGTCTTCTGTGCATTTGCCGGAGTTGTTCAGGAAATACTTTCCGTCATTGCCGCAGAACCAGGCATTGCCGTCATCGCCGCAGATGCCGGGATCTTTGGGATTGGTTTGGCATGTTTCGGGAACATTTGCCGGTCGTTCTGCTGTTTTATTGCATGCATTGGGGCAATTAACTGTTTTATCTTCGTTAATTGAGCATTCGTTGTTGGCACAGGTCCATGTTTTCAGGTGGTGATATTTGCTGTCGCAGACGGTTGCTTTGGAGCCATCTGTATAGCATTCATTTTCTTCATTTGTACAGACATGGCAGAAGGAGTCTTTATCAGCTTCGGCAACGCATCCGACATAGCCGTCATCGCATTTGACGCAGGGCTTTTCTTCGGAGCATCGGTTGCCGAGTTTGTATTTGCCAGGAGTACCAGCCTTGGCGTCACAAGTCCAGGCATAGAGGCCGCTTGGATCGCAAATACCAGGATCGCCTGCATTGCAGGATTCGGGGAGATTAGCTGGTTTGGGAGGATCACAAACGATTCCGCATCCGATATAACCGTCACAGTCGACGCAGGGTTTGTCATCGGGGCAGGTGAGGTTGTTGGGTGAATAGAATGTGCCATCATTGCCGCACAACCAGCCGTTGTGATCATCGCCGCACATACCGCTGATTACGCATTTGTCGCATGTTTCGGGAACGTTGGCAGGGCGGACTTTTTCGACCTGTGGACATGAAATATCGCATCCTGCAGTACCGTCGCTGCATACTTTGCAAGGAGCTGCTTCTGTACAGGCTAATGCAGCGGTTGTGTAATATTTGGCTTCTGCTGGATTGCAAAGCCATGCATTGCCGTCTGTACCGCAAATGCCTTTGTCGCCAAGCTTGCATGTTGCAGGAACATTTTCTGGGCGTGGGACTTCCTGCTGATTGCAGACTGCGTCTGTTTCGGATTTTTTCGTGCAGCCAGCCGGGCATGTTTGCTGTGAACATTGCCCCTTGTAGCAGCTCTCAAGTGTGTTGGCATCTTTGCAGACTTTGGTGAGCTCGGACGTCGTTTTGTTTTCATCATTGCTCTCATCGCAGGCGATTGCTGAGAATGCGAACAAAATGACGAGTATAAATAAAACAGACTTTTTCATACTTTCTTCCTGATGATTTGGGGGAAAATGAGCATTATCTGAATTTCAAATAAGCACGAATCTTATTTACGGTTTAATCTGTATTTATTTCTACAGACTATTATAGTATCCCACGACAAGGATTAAATATCAACCGTTAGCATGTTAAGGAAACTCTGATCAAAACAATATTTTAAGGCGCAAACTGTGGAAAGCCGGGGTAGGGGCCCTGGCGAGGCAGAGTATTCAGATACGGAGAAATGCATACAGCACCTTAAAAATTGCGGATTCCAAAGGCCTTAGGCCTTTGGTGGGGGGCCGAAAAGCTGACCGTCCGGTGGACGGTTAGCTTTGCAGAGCCCAGTGAGCAAATGAAATGTTACCTTAAATTCCTCCTCGCCATAATGGAGAGGAGGAACGTCACGA
>JAZRWV010000181.1:0-1794 GCA_045599925.1 Myxococcota bacterium | reverse complement strand
GACTGCAGGATCCTGGATTTTTTTCTCCGTATCCTTGATCTGCACCTCCATCCATTCGGTGCGTTTTTCTTCCTTCATAAAAGCCATTGCCGAAGAAATTCTGTCACCGAACTGATTTGAGGCATCGATTTGACGCGCAATTTCGATATCAGAAAAGCACCATGGCCACGCCCAAATCAGCAAGCCGACCAATGGAATTGCGGCTATTCCCCAACACCATCCAGGAACATCGACGCCAAAACGAATACAAGCGAGAATAACGGCACAAACAAAAATAGAGATGCCAACGCAAAGCGCACATTTCTGAATGATTCTGCGAACGGTCAACCGACGCCGCCCGCGCTGTATCATTAAACTGACTTCCATTAAACTAAACTGCCATGACAAAAGAAAAACTCAGCCACCCTAAAGATGGACTTGCTCTTTTATCGCAACTTTAACCGCTGGGAAACACTTTATCACGCATCGGGTCGTTTTGATTTTCATGCGCGCGCCTATTTCATACGGTGCGCCTTCGGCCTATGTGCCTTCGCCACATACGGCCTGCATTCGCCGTTGCACGCAACGTCGCTGTTTATGATGGGCACGCCTATGTCTGCGGCATACGGCGTGCTTTCGGCCTATGCGCCTTCGGCGCATACAGCCTTTTTTTGCGACAAATATCTTCCCCTTTTTTTTCAAAACAAGGTAAATGGGGGCTCGTTTTTCATAGATGTCATTCGCATGTGCAATGCACGCGAATGACGATTTTGCTGTATATGGTTGAACATGCGAAAAAAGACGGAAGAAACACAGAAATACTCGATTGAAACGGTATCTTTATGTGAAACAGCACGCCAACGCTACTTGAACTACGCACTGAGTGTCATTACGAGCAGGGCCCTTCCCGATGTCCGCGATGGCATGAAACCCGTTCAAAGACGTATTTTATACGGCATGCACGAGATGCATCTAACCCACGAGGCCAAATATCAAAAAAGTGCCCAGGTCGTAGGTCAGGTCATGGGCCGCTATCACCCGCATGGCGACAGTGCGATTTACGACGCACTCGTTCGACTTTCGCAGCCCTTCACGCTTCGTTATCCATTTGTCGACGGCCAGGGCAATTTTGGTTCAATGGACGGCGACAGTGCCGCAGCCATGCGCTATACAGAAGCACGTCTTCAGCCGGTTGCCACCGCAATGCTCGAAGATCTCGACGAACACATCGTCGATTTTCAGCCCAATTACTCGGGTACATTGCGAGAACCCACTGTCCTTCCCACATCCATTCCGGCCTTGCTCGTAAACGGTTCAAAAGGTATTGCAGTCGGCATGGCAACCGATATTCCGCCACACAACCTGACCGAAACTATCAACGGCTGTATCGCGATGATCGACAATCCGGCCATTACAATCGACGACATGTGCGAAATCATTCCCGGGCCGGATTTCCCGACGGGCGGACGCATTCTCACACCACCTGCAGACATCAAAAAAGTTTACGAAACCGGTCATGGTGCCATCGACATTCAAAGCGAATATCAGGTCGAAACCGAAGGCAAACGCTCAAAAATCATCGTTACTAATATTCCTTACCAAATCAACAAAGCAAAGCTTTGCAAGGACATTGCAGATCTCATTACGACCAACAAACTTCCGCTTCTCACCGATGTACGCGATGAATCCACCGACGTCGTCCGCGTCGTTCTGGAGCTTCGAAACGGTGCAGATCCCGACGCCGTCATGGCTTATCTGTTCAAGCATTCAGACCTTCAGACGCGTTTTAACGTCAACATGACGTGTATCGTTCCG
>JAZRWV010000180.1:0-5078 GCA_045599925.1 Myxococcota bacterium | reverse complement strand
CGTTTTTGGCAAGGGCAATGTTCAAGCCGTAAGCATCGCGAAGGGCACCTTCATCGGCAATCGGATGAATGATAACGACATCAGCATCTTTACCGGCTTCTTCGACGCGCTCGGCGAGGATGGAAAGCAGAGCATCTTTTTTGCCGTCAGCCATGAGTTTGAGTGCTTCGCATTTGCAGAAGGAATTTCCACAGACTTCGTCTTTGCATCCGGCGAGTGGAGCTATCATTGCCACGCGTTTGCCCTGGGTTTCAAGGCTGGCTTTAATTCCGTTTGCAAGTTTCGGTGAACACGAATCACAGCACATGAGCATGATCGATTTTACCATTACATATATCCTAAAAAAAGCCGAATTTTCAAAGACTTAAAATGTATTTTGTACGGCATGTTGAATAATGTTGGGACTTCGGACATCCATGCATCCGAAAAGGCGCGATGCTTTTACTCCATTTTCGATATTTTGGGGATTATTTTTGTGGATGCTATAACCAATTGTGAATATTTTTTAATTATAGGTAAGCAACTTAACGATTGAACAATTTATGCACACAAATCAATCTTTAAATAATGTAGATAAATCAAGGCATTGAGTCTCAAATATGATTCGTAACATTGAAACCTGTCAAATATTATGTATCAGCGTCTAAGTAAGGCGTTGGAGCGGATTTGTGGCTGTAATCATTCGTGGATGAAATTCTTTGCAATCACAGCATGTAAGTTCCGGGATGATCCCCCAGAACAAACAGCTCATTGCCTTTGTGTACTTATCTTTAATAATTACATGTAGTGCTCATTACTTTGAGCATTACCAGCAGTTCATATGAGATTTCGTGATTCAAATTACCACAATTTCTTCTAATATATATACAAGCATAGCATATTCAGAATATTAAACAAACATACTCTGATTTCTTATTTTTTTCACAACTTTCATTTTCAATATTTATGTGCTATCATTTATTTTGGCAAATATTTTGATATATTTGCCAAAATAAATTTAAGAGCGAAAACTACTTAGGGAACCTCTGAACAAAACAGGCGACATTCATATAACTATCGGTTAAAATATATTCAGGCTGTTTTGTTTTGGAGGTTAAGATGGCTCAGTTAAGTTTTTCAGATTTCGAAAAAATATTCAGCGAAAGAAGTCACGTAAAGCAGAATTTCTTGAAGTTTTGGATAGATTAGTGCCCTGGTCATCTTTGACTGAACTGATAGCGCCATATTATCCAAAAGAACCAGCAGGTTCTGGACGACGTCCATATAGCCTGGAATCAATGGTCCGGATTTACTTGATGCAGCTATGTTATAATCTGTCAGATCCCATGATGGAAAATGAATTGATTGACAGCATGGCTATGAGAAAATTCGCCAAAATTGGTGGATTAGATGCACCTACACCTGATGAAACAACAATCCTAAATTTTCGCCATCTTATTGAAAAGAATGCAATCGGAAAACAAGTGTTTGAACTGTACAACAGTAATCTTATTGCCTCTGGACTTCGCATATCACAAGGCTCGATAATTGATGCGACAATCATTGATGCCCCTTGCTCTGTCAAAAATAAGGCTAAAGCTCGCGATCCGGAAATGAAACATGCCAAAAAAGGTAATCAGTATCATTTTGGGATTAAAGCTCATATTGGAGTTGATGCAGATAGTGGCATGGTGCATACAGTCAAAGTTACAGGCGCAAATGTTGCGGATATAACAGCAGCAGATTCACTGCTTCGAAAAGACGACAAAGAGGCTTTTTGTGATGCTGGATACCAGGGATTGGAAAAACACAAAGCGATGAAAGGAAAATCTGTATTCGTTGCAATGCGTCCCGGCAAAAGGAAACTGTTAACCAAAGACTCAGTTCTGTCAAAATTCGAATATCTGAAATCTCAAATACGGGCAAAAGTTGAGCACCCGTTTCATTGGATAAAATGCGTTTTTGGACTGAAGAGACTAAGGTATCGAGGATTATACAAGAACGAACAAATGTTATTCGTTATGTTCGGATTGGCAAATTTGTGTAAATTAAAACAAATATTGCTCAACCCAAGGGCGTAGTGCGCCCAATTTAAGCCCTCGTGGCTTTTCGAGGGCTTTGTAAGCCGCTTTTGGCGGCTTACAAAGCTCCCGAAAGGAGCTTTGAGTCGGGTTTTGTGATACATGATGACACAATTTGGTTAAAACTTGGGTCACAGCGGAAAGGAACATTCAAAAGGCTCATTGTTCAGACCTTCCTTATGAGAAAAGGCTTGTGTATCAATGTATCAGAGTTTGTCTTATCGCTTTATCGATGGAATACCGCGAACAAGCTCTTTCAAGAAATCTTTTGCGATTTCAACCTTTGTATCCTCATGAGCGGGGTGGAGTTCGCGGCGTTTTGCGCGTTCGGCGAAGCGTTCGCGGACTTCGTAGACGAAATGTTCGATCGTGACAGGATCGACCGGATCACCATTGAGGTGGAGCGTTTCGGAGTGCAGGCCCATCGTTTCGGAGACGTGGAAGAACTGTGCTTCGGCGATTTTGCTCGGCATGCATTCGTGAGGACCGAGGGCCAGAACGGCGTCGATTTCGTTTTCATTCCACTCGCAGATGGCGCCGCCGAGGGTCAGGCCGGCTTCGCCTTCGAGCTGATAGCGGACGAAATCTTCGGCAACTTCGAGCTGATCCTTGGCGCGATGAAGCTTCTTCCAGCCCATGATTTTGCCGGCCGTTGCGAACATCGTTTCGAGAATATAGAGCTGCAACTTGGCCGAAAACCAGGTGCCCCAGGTCTGAGGAATGCCGACCTGCGTGTTGATATATTCCTGATAATCGAGCCATTCGTAGAACGGCGTGAGTTTGACGCGAATTCCGCGAGCTTGAAGCTGATCGATGACGAAGTCGTTCGCAAACGGATCGCAGCGGACGTAGATTTCGCCGGTGACGATGACGGTCGGAAGATCGCCGGGTTTGCTAATTGCTTTGAACGCCGTTGCAGCATTGACGAGGAATTTCTTGAGGCCATAGAAGCGACCGAGCGCGATTTCTTTGGCGGCACAGGCGAGTGAACCGTCTTCGGCGGCTTTTGCCTGAAGGAGATCGTCGAGTTCCTGGGCGAGTTTTTCGTAGAGGGCATCGACAGCACCCTTCTGAATTTCGGCAGGTCGGGCGTCGTAGCGCATCGACAGAAGGAGGTCAGCGGCGACGAAACCGCAGTAAGCCAGAGCAACGGTTCCGCCGGGAATGCCTTCGAAATAGTTGTTGTCGGACGGCGACCAAACATCGACGCGTCCATCGAGTCCGAGGCGTTCCATCGAGATTTTGTGGAGATGGTTGTAGTTGCCGAAACGGCAGGGACCGCGACCAGCAGGCATCAGGAACGCGAATTTGCGGTTCGGATCGGGATCCGTCGTGACGCGATGAATGAGGTTTCCGAGAGTCAGCGTCATCGGGACGCATTCCTTGCCGGATGTGTATTTACGGCCGATTGCAAGCGTTTCTCGAGTCGGGAGCTGCATGGCTTCGGCATCGTAACCGAGACCGCGAAGAGCGGCTGCAAGCGTGCGGGCACCAGGGCCAAGACGCGGAATAATGATCGTCTGTTTTTCGGCCAAAGCCTTGTTCAGATTCGTATTCTTGCGTTCGATTTCGATGAATTCATGCGGGTTTCCGATTTCGCCGCCTTTTGCAATGTGTTCACGGACGCAGTGAAGGAATGCTTCGATACGCGTACGCGTGCCGGCATCGCCCGAGTGGCCGTCTGTTTCGATAACAGCATAAGGCTTTCCTTCCATAATATAGTTGAAGAAGTGCAGCGAAAAACTGTCGGGCCCGCAGGCATAATTTGAACACCAGACGCTGTAGACGTTCTTTGAACGACGAACCTGATGAGCCGAACGAAGATTGCGCTGGCTGTAACCCCAGAAAATCGTCTTGAACAAAGGTACATCGGCATTGAGACGGTAGCAGTCGATAGGAATGCCAATTGCACCCTGTTCGCGCAGAATCGCAGGAACATTGGAGTTGAGGACTTTGTTATGAATCGTGTAAACGCGACCGAGAACGACGACGGCGGGAATGCTGTGTTCTTCGCAATATGCAAGGGCTTCATCGCCATTTTTGAGCATCTGTTCGTCGAATTCAGCCTGAACGCGAACGGACTTTTCGAAGACACGTTCGAAGAGTTCTGCAGTATCATCCTCAGATTTTTCGAGCAGATCCGCGACCATCTTGCGGCATGTTTTCTTGAACTGAACGCCGTGAATATCGCCGGGCTGGAAGTCGATGATCGGCGAGAAAAATCGAGTGGATTCGAGGACGGATGAAGCTTTGGAGCACTTGGTATCCCAATAGTTCATCTTTGGTGCGGCCTGGACGATTGGGCAAAGGACTGAACGATCCTCATCGCCCATTGCTGGAGTGCTCAGGAGCATCGGCTGGAAGAGGATATCGGGTTTACGGTCGAGCAATGTCGAGGTAATGCCGTGGAAAAGCTGCATCGGTGCACAGAACGGGATGTTTGCTTCTTCGATACCGCGTTTGAGAATGGCCTGATCTGCGCGACGGAAGATATCGAGGCGATAGCCGAGTTCGGCGAGGATTGTGGCGAAGAAAGGCATCAAGCTCTTGATCGTGAACTCTTCGCTGACGGCGACGAGCTTGCCGTTTTCATTGGCCGGAAGTTCGGCAATGAGTTTGTCGATGTATTCTTCGCGGGCACGGAAGGGATCCGGTGCGAGGTCGGGGAGTTTAATGCGGCCGGTGCCTTTGTCGTAGAGCGAGCAGCCGCCGCCCCAGGTGAAGTTCGAGGTCTTGCCTTCGAGCAACGTCTGAATGCGATCGATACGACATTTGTTGCCAGCACCGCCGCAGCCTTTGTTCGCCTGACAAATGAAGGTGTCTTTTTTGACGATCTGAGCAGCCAAGAAGCGAGACATGTCAAGTGCAGGCAGATCGTCGTGACCCTGAACGCGATAACGACGGGCGAGTAGCGCAATGCCCTGGGCGCCGATCGTACCGGGGTTGGGCGGAACGATGACTTCCGACCCCGTGCGACGTGCCACGGCAGCGGCGAGGGCATCCGTCGAGAACGGCATG